>DATDGA010000024.1:0-9390 GCA_036522335.1 Burkholderiales bacterium | reverse complement strand
GTAGGACGAAGACGGGCATTGAGGGAGAAGATGATGGTAACCGCCAAGAAGCGAGGCAGTATCCCCAATGTAGCCGCTGATTGTTGCAGGACCGTTACGGTTTTAGGGGAAAAATCCATCTAGGATGCCCGGCGCAGGAATTCAGGTTCCGTGCCGTGCCAATCGAGGAATGCGACCGCACCCTCTTCGCCCATGTACCGCGCGAGCACGCGCGGCTCGGAGGCGCGAAGATCGACCATGATGAGCCCGTCGAGTGCATCGTTGAACTGCCCGTCGGCGCTGAATCCAAGCAGGCGGCCGCCGAGCTTCAGGTACTGCTTGAGAAGGATCGGAATGCCCTTGCCATCTCCTTCGATCCGCGCGATCACGCGCGACAGATCCTCGATGTCCTTCACGCTGGTGATTTCGACCTCGTTCCAGCCCGAGGGTCGCGGGCTGCGGAAGCGCTGGCGCGGCTTGACGTGTCGGGCGAGATCGGCCTCGATGTTGTTCGCGCTCAGAAACTCGACCATGAGCTGGCGGGAGAGCGCCGCGTAGCTGTTGCTGATGCTCACTGGGCCGAACAACACTGCGTATTGCGGCGAGCGCAGGATGAACCGGCCGATTCCGCGCCACAGGAGCATGAGCGGGGAGAAGCTGCGCTGATATTCGGCGCGAACGAAGGAGCGGCCAAGTTCGATCGCCGGATTGAGGGTCTCCAGGAGCCGTGGCCCACACTTGAAGAGCGATTGCGTATACAGTCCGCGCCTGCCGTACCGTTCGATAATCTCGTCGGCGAGCCCCATCCGGTACGCGCCGACGATCATTTCTGCCTGCGCGTCCCACACAAAGAGGTGCAGGTAGTAGGCGTCGAACAGGTCGATGTCCGAAGCCTTGCCCGTCCCTTCTCCGGCCTCGCGAAAAGTCAGCTCGCGCAGGCGCCCGATTTCCTGAAGGCACCAGGGAATCTGCGCCGCGCGAGCGTACTGGACGACGAAATTTCCGCTTGCCACGAGGCGCTGCCCTGCGGGCAGGCATTCGATTTCCGCCTTGAGAAGAGCGCACGGTATCGCGGGCGCGATCGGCGGTTGGCTCCGCCAGGCGGAACTCGCGGCTGGAAGCTGCGCGAGGGTCGCGGCAATAATGTCGCGCGCCTCGAGCGCCAGTTCCTTGCGGGTTCGCCCGACCGGCGAGAGCGGCGCGGTAAACGCAAGGCGTACGGTGATGCGCCCGGATCGGCAAATCGCGGCTATCGATTGCCACAGAGTCATGTCCTCGATGAACGCGGCGTCGGCGCTCGGGTGCCCGTCGTCGCCGTAGTACGCGATGGCGACGGGCTGCAGCAGCCGCGTGCCGTCGACGGTGGCCTGGAGCAGGCCGGAACGAAACGGCAACACGCCCGTGCCGCTGCTCGTCGTGCCTTCCGGAAAAAGCGCCACGTTGCGGCCTGCGAGCAGGAGCGCGGCAATGCGATTCTTGACCTCCAGCAGGGAGCGTCCGCTGGAGCGCTTGAGAAACAGCGTCCCAGCACGCGCAGCGAGCCAGCCGATCGCGGGCCAGTCCCGTACTTCCGTCTTGGCGACGAAGATCGCGGGCGTGTGGCTCGCGATCGCGAGGATGTCGAGCCAAGAGACGTGATTCAGGACGAGCAGCGCACCCGGTGCCGGCGCCGCGCCTTCGACATACAGCCGCGCGCCGAGTGCGCGAATCATCTGTCGTGCCCAGCGCCGTGCGAACGCGAGCCGCGCGGTGGGCGAAGCGAAGGGAAAGACCAGGGCGGCTGTGACCAGGCCGTGGGCGAGATGCACGCCAATCCCAAGCAAACGGAAGATCTTCAATCGCGACTTCGGTCCGGTCGCGGCGGGAAGGGGCGTCTCAAGGCATTCGGCTTGCATCGTTGCCGCGCAAGGTACGGGCGCGAGGTTGCGCTGGTGTTGCGGCACGATGACAATTGTGTGAATTGGCCACGCCCCGAGAGCGTCGGCACCAACCGAAAAGAAGCTGCAACAATACCGCCGTAGACTCGCAACCGTCTCATCCACAAGAAAGAAGGAGAACGGATTGCCGACTACGAGCCTGTTACGTCCACGTCCGTTGCGACGCTCGCCCGACGGGGCGCTCGTCCCCGGTTTCAGCCTCTCTCCCGATCTCATCCGCGACATCCTCCGACACGCCCGCCCCTTGGGCCACCATGAGGAACCCCACGAGCTCAATCTCGGGTTCGGGTTTCTCTACTACTCCTTGGTACGCGCGCTGCGGCCCAGGCACGTAGTGGTGATCGGCTCGGGATTCGGCTTCAGCGTGGTGTGCCTTGCGCTGGGTCTCAAGGACAACGCGAAGGGGCGCCTCTCCTTCGTCGATCCTTCGTATTCGGTGCTCACCGACGGGCCGCTGAAGACCGTGGGCGGTACTTCTCAATGGGACGATCCGCACAAGGTCGAGCGCCACTTTGCGCGTTTCGGGGTGGAGCAGCTGCTGACGCACTATCGCATACGCAGCGACGAGTTCTTCGCGCGCTATGCCGAATGGAGGCTTCCTGGAATCGACCTCGCATTCATCGACGGAAGCCACGCCTACGACGACGTGAGACAGGACTTCGTGTCCTCGCTGCAGCACGCTGGCAGAAACGCGTACCTGCTGCTGCACGACACCAACATCTACATCCGCGAGATGGTGCGCCACGCGGGCGTCAAGCGCTGGTTGAAGACGATACAGCGGGAGAAGGACGCTTTCGAGTTCGTCGATTTCCCCTTCTCCTCCGGCGTTGCAATCGTGCGCGTGCTCGTCGACGAGGCGTGGAAATGCCTGCAATCGCCACCGCCGGATTGATCGCAGCCCTCGCGGTGGTTGCGGCGTATCTCTATTGGCGCCATTTCTGGTTTTTCCGCAACCCCAGGCGAGTCGCGCCACGGGGCGAAGGCGTGGTCTCTGCCGCAGACGGCACGGTGGTGTACGTGAAGAAGGTCGAGCCCGGCGAGCCGGTCATCAGCATCAAGCGGGGACTCTCCGCGAGGCTCGCCGACATCCTTCGCGAGGACGAAGATCTGCCGAAGCTTCTGGTGGGCGTGTTCATGAGCCCATTCGACGTTCACTACAATCGCGCTCCGCTGTCCGGCACCGTGGATTTCGTTCGCCACCACCCGGGGCGCGGACCGAACCTGCACATGGGGGCTATGCACTGGCGCGTATTTCGGCGGCAGGCGCCTTTCCACGAAGGCAGCGAGCACATCGTGCAGAACGAGCGCACCGTCACCAAGATCAAGGGGTCGCTCAAGGGGACAGAGTTCCCTTGCTACGTCGTGCAGATCGCGGCAAAAACCGTCGCGGGGATCGATTCCTACATCAAGCCAGGTGCAGTGGTCGAGAGAGGCGCCATCTTCGGCATGATCCGCGTCGGTTCCCAGGTGGACGTGGTGCTGCCGTGGCGTGAGGGCATGAGCGTGCGGGTGAAGCCCGGCGACCGGGTGCGCGCCGGGGAGACGCTGCTTTGCGATTGATCCGAGCAATTAAAGGGAGGAAGAAATGACTGCAACGAGATTCAAGCAAGCGGCCGCGGCGGCGATCGCGGCGTGGTTCAGCGCGATGTCGTGGGCTGCGCCGACGGTCACGCGGCTCACGCCGCCGAGCGAGCTCTTCGCCAGCGGACAGCCCGACCCGGTCATCGCGCGCTTTCTTCCCGGCCAGCGCTTCGACCTGCAGGCGACTCTCCGGCCGGATGATGCGTCCAGGACGATCTCGGAAGCGCGCTTCGCGATCGACGGCAAGCCGGTCCAGCTCCCCTTGGCGCTGCGCGATTGCGCGAGCGGCTGCGTCAAGGACCTTCCCGCAAACGCCACGATCGCGACGGTGCGTGCCGTCTCGGTCAGCCAGCCGGGCGTGCATGTCTTTAGCGTAACGGCGAGACAGAGCGACGGCCAGAGCGTGAGCGCCCGCGGCAACTTCGAAGTGGTCGCATTCGCCCGCGGCGGGAGCAAGGTCCGCAACGTCATCATCCTGCTCGGCGACGGCATGGGCATCGCGCACCGCACCGCGGCGCGCATCATGGCCTCCGGTTACGCGCAGGGCAAAGCGCGCACGCCGCTCGCCATGGACACCTTTCCGGTGACCGCACTGGTAAAGACCGCTTCGCTCAACTCGATCATCACGGACTCCTCGCCTGGAATGTCCTCCTACGTCTCCGGCAACAAGAACAGCAACAACCAGGAGGGCGTGTTCCCAGACGATACGACGGATGTTTTCGACAATCCCCGCGTCGAGTATCTGTCCGAGTACATGCACCGCAGTCAGGGCAAGGTGCTCGGGCTCGTCACGACGTCGGACGTATTCGACGCGACACCGGCCGCGAACGCGGTGCACACCGCCGAACGCGGCGCAGGCACCGGCATCGTCGACCAGTACCTCGACGACCGCAGCTTGCACGGGCTGACCGTCCTTATGGGCGGGGGCCGCAAGTGGTTCCTGCCGGAGGGCAATCCCGGATCGGCGCGCGCCAATGCGAGCGACTACGCGTTTTCGGCGAGCGATCCTCATACCGCGGAGATCGTCAACCGCTGGAAGGCGGCGCCGGGCGCGCTCGACGCGAAGCGCGACCTGGTCGCCGATTTCCAGTCGGCGGGGTTTCGCTACGCTGCCACGAAGACCGAACTCGACGGCATCGACGCGGCGCAGACTGACCGGCTGCTTGGCCTGTTCGCGCTTTCCAACATGAACGTGGCTCTCGACAAGATCAATGGGCGGCGCGGCGTGAAGGACGGTGTGAAAGCCGGCAGCGTGGTGGAGGACTTCGGCCTACCCGACCAGCCGATGCTCGACGAGATGGCGGCGAAAGCGCTCGCGGTGCTGTCGCGCCACAAGAACGGTTTCGTGCTGATGGTCGAGGGCGCCTCGATCGACAAGCAGTCTCACCTCCTCGACACCGAACGCTGGATCCTCGATACCATCGAGTTCGACCGTGCGGTGCGCGTCGCGAAGGAATTCGCCGAACGCACCCCGGGGACGCTCGTCATCGTCACTGCCGACCACGAATGCGGGGGTGTGGCGATCATCGGCGCTTCGCAACTGCCCGACGCGGAGCTGCAGGACGCGGGGGCGAAGGGAGGCGGCGCCGCAGCGCTGCGCGATAGAACCGTCGGTATCTATGAGCAGGCGGGATTCCCGCGCTACGCTCTCGCCCCGGATGGCTATCCGGTCGCGACCGACGTCGACAGGCGGATGCTGATCGGCTACGCCGCGAACGCGGACCGTTACGAGGACTGGCGCACCAACGCGCTGCCGTTGCAGGACAGCCAGCAGCCTTTCGTCAAGACCGCGCCGCTTGCGAGCCATCCCGCCGGGCTGCTGGAGCGCGACAAGGCGGGCGGTTTCCTCATCACCGGCCAAGTGCGTGGATCGCAGGGAGTGCACACCGCGACCGACATTCCGCTTTCGGCCTTCGGACCCGGAGCGCTCGCCTTCGGCGGCGTGATCGACAACACCGACGTGTTCTTCAAGATCGCGCAAGCCATGACGGCCGGCGCGATCGAGCGCCTTCCCGGAACGCGCTAGGCTTTTTCCGGTGGCAGGGCTTTTTCGTAGAGCGTCGCGCCGCTCAGGTCCTTGAGCGCGACCTTGAGCGCGCCGGTCTTCGCGTCGATGCGCACCAAGCCGTAGAACTGCCCGCCCTCGGCGGGAGGGACGTTGGCGCGGCCCTCGGGCGCCTTCTGGAAGACGACCTGCGGTCCGAAGGTATTGTCGAGCGTGTTGGGACCGAAGCCGCCGGCGTGGATCGGGCCGCTCACGAACTCCCAGAATGGATCGAACTCGGTGAACTGCGCCTTGGCCGGATCGTAGTAGTGGGCCGCGCAGTAGTGCACGTCCGCCGTGATCCACGCGACATTTCTGACCTTGCTGCGTTTGAGCGTGCGAAACAGGTCCGCGAACTCGAATTCGCGGCCAAGCGGCGGGCCGTCGCCATTCGCCACCGCCTCGAACATGTCGCGTCCTCGCGCGTCCTTGCCGTCGTTGACCAGCAGGCTGAGCGGCATGTCGGCTGAGACGATCTTCCACAGCGCCTTGGAGCGCGCAAGCTCGTCCTTCAGCCAGGCGAGCTGCTGCGGCCCGATGAAATCGGATTCATGTCCCCGGGTTTCCTGGCGGTTGTAGGAGTTCGGACCGCGGTAACTGCGCATATCGAGCATGAACACGTCGAGCAGCGGCCCGTAGGCTATCTTGCGGTAGACGCGCTCCGACTCATCGGCGCCGTGGTAGCGCAAGGGCGCGTACTCGAGGAAGGCGCGCGTGGCGCGCGCCACGAGAAGCGGCACGTTCTTTTCCGTGTAGCGTTTGTCGGCGGAGATGTCCTTGGCATCCGACCAGTTGTTCATGACCTCGTGGTCGTCCCATTGCCATATCTGCGGCACCTCGGCGCCCAGGCGCCGCACGTTCTCGTCCATCAGGTTGTAGGCGTAGCGGCCGCGGAATTCCTTGAGTGTCTCGGCCACCTTGCTGACTTCCTCGGTGACGAGGTTCTTCCATAGCGAACCGTCCGCGAGCTTGACTTCCGCCGAGATCGGCCCGTCGGCATAGATCGTGTCGCCGCAGTGGATGAAAAAGTCAGGGCGGTCGCGGCGCACCGCTTCGTAACACTTCATGCCACCCCATTCCGGGTTGATTCCCCAGCCTTGCCCCGCAGTATCGCCCGACCATGCGAAGACGACATCGCGCCGTGTGGCGGGGGGCGTTCGGAAGCGCCCGGCGATCGGCTCGGAGGTCGCTCTGCCGTTCGACACGTCCTCGAACATCACGCGCACGAACACCTCGCGATCCGGCGGCAGGCCGGTGAGGTCGACGCGCGCGGTGTAGTCGCTGGTCTCGAGCGCTAGCGGGCCGCGCACGCGCAGAACGTCGCGGAAATCTTCGTAGAAAGAGCGCTCGACGACGAGGCGTGCGGGGCGATCTGAGCGGCTCCAGAGGAGCGCGCGGTCTCCGGTCACGTCGCCGATCTGGATTCCTGAAATTGACTGTGGTCGCGAGCGTTCCGACGTGACGACCGCGGGCGCCTGGGCGAACGCTGTTGGCAGCGCGAGCGCTACCCCGGAAGCGATGCCGGTCTTGATGAAGCCGCGGCGGCTGGTGCGGATCATGAGAATCTCCCCAAGTTTATCCCGCGATTCTTGTCGGCCAATGTGACCGCCGTGTGAACGGCTCTAGCCTGCGGACGCGGCACGCTCTTCCTTCGCGAGCGAACGGACTTCGAGCTTCACGCCGATCGTTCGCCACTCGTCCGTTTCGTTTTCCAGCGCTCCCTCCGTCATGGGATGCTCCTCGAGCCACGTTCGGGGAAGCGTCAACTGGAAACCGCTTTTCGACGACCTGCACGCCGGAGTCGGGAGAACGAGGTCGCGCCGGCTCAGGCAGAAAAGCGCCGCAAGTCTCAGCGCAAAGATCAGTTCCCAGTCCGCACTGTGCTCGGGGAGATCCTCGAGCTTGGTGAGCTTGCCGCGATGCGCGAGCACCAGTCGCGAAAGCCGCTCCTGCTCTTTCTGCGAAAAGCCGGGCATGTCGGCTTGCGCCAGTATGTAGGCGGAGTGTTTGTGGTAGCCGGTGTGAGCGATCGAGATTCCGATTTCGTGCAGGCTCGCCGCCCAGCGCAACGTTGCCGTGTCGGCTTCGGAAGGCTCGTCGCTCAAGCTCGCGTGGATGTCTTGCGCGAGCTTCGCGACTCGCTCTGCCTGCGCCGTGTCGACCTGGTAGCGCCGCGTGAACTGGCGCACCGTCGCTTCGCGCATGTCACGGTGGCGCACGCGCCCCAGCAAGTCGTAGAGCACGCCCTGGCGCAAGGCGCCGTCGGAGACCTCCATCTGCTCGATTCCGAATTCGGCCAGCACGGCCGACATGATGGCGAGCCCGCCGGGGATGATCGCCGCGCGGTCCTCGCGTAGTCCCGGCAGTTTCAGCCTGTCGACTTCGCCCGCCTTGATGAATTGCGCGCGTAACTTGTCGAGGGCTTCAGCGGAAATTCCCTGCTCGCACAGTCCCGACTCGCGCAGGATAGCCGCGAGCGACTTGGCGGTACCGGAGGATGCCACCGCCTGCTTCCAACCCGCGTTGCGGTAGGCGTCCACGATGTGCTGCAGCTCGTTCGCCGCGGCGAGCTCGGCGCGTTTGAAGCAGGATTTTTCGAGCTGACCGTCCGAAAAGAATTTCAGGGTGTAGCTGACGCAGCCCATGGAAATGCTTTCCATCAGCCCGGGCTCCAGCCCCGTACCGATGATCAGCTCGGTCGAGCCGCCGCCTATGTCGATCACCAGGCGCCGCTCGGGCGAGGGTGCGAGGCTGTGCGCTACGCCCAGATAGATGAGGCGCGCCTCCTCGCGTCCGAATATCACTTCGATCGGGAACCCGAGCGTCGCTTCGGCTTCGGAGAGGAAGGACTTGGCATTCTTCGCCACGCGCAGCGCGCTCGTGCCCACCGCTCGCACCGCCGAGCGCGGAAAGCCGCGCAGACGCTCGCTGAACCGCGCGAGCGCCTCTAGCGCCCTGGATTTCGTCGCCTGGTCGATGCGCCGGTCCCGGGTCAGTCCCGCGCCCAGGCGCACCGGATCGCGCAGGCTGTCCAGCAGGTAGACTTGGTCGTCTACGACCCTGCCGATTTGCAGGTGGAAGCTGTTGGACCCTAGGTCGAGCGCCGCGAGGGTGTCCTGTTTCACGATTGTTGTTCCGTTCACCTCGAAAAGCGTAGCGAGGCTATCATAATGCCGCTGCCACCTCATTACGATGGCGCTACAAGACATCAAGCTGTAACAATTCCGCAACACGCTCTTCTTAGACTCGGTTTTTCATGCTCCAGAGAGCCCGCATTCCCCTCACCAGGATCAAGCCGCAGTTCCTTTCCCGCGAGATCGCGGTGCTGGCTTTCAACCAGCGAGTGCTGGCTCAGGCCGAGGACCGGCGGGTTCCGGTTCTGGAACGCCTGCGCTTCCTGTGCATCCTGTCGAGCAACCTCGATGAATTAGTCGAAATCCGCGTCGCCGAGCTGAAAGAGCGCATCAAACTGGGCAACGAAATTGAGATTCCCGGAGAGACATCCCCGGCGGAAGTATTTCCGCTGATCAGCGAGCGCGCCCATGCCCTGGTCGCCGAGCAATATCGTCTGCTCAACAAGGAAATCTTTCCGGCGCTCGCCGACGAGGGCGTGCGCTTTCTCGCCGAACAGGACTGGAACCGGGAGCAACGCTCCTGGCTGCGCGACTATTTCCTGAAGGAACTGTTCCCTCTCCTCACGCCCATCGGGCTGGACCCCTCGCATCCCTTTCCCCGCGTTCTCAACAAGAGCTTGAATTTCGCCGTGCAGCTGGAGGGCCGCGACGCCTTCGGGCGCAACTCCGGCACGGCGATCGTCCAGGCGCCGCGCGCCCTGCCGCGGGTGATCCA
>DATDGA010000023.1:0-2099 GCA_036522335.1 Burkholderiales bacterium | reverse complement strand
CCTCGCTGTCGAACTCCACAAGGCCTGGGACGGGAAATCCAACGAAGACATCGAACCCAAGGCCGTCAACGTGGCGGTCGCAGGGCGCATGATGCTGAAGCGCGTCATGGGCAAGGCAAGCTTCGCCACCGTGCAGGACATGGGCGGGCGCATCCAGCTCTACGTCACGCGCGATGCGATCGGCGAAGTGGCCTACGAGGCCTTCAAGCACTACGACCTCGGCGACATCCTCGGCGCGAAAGGAAGCTTGTTCAAGACCAAGACCGGCGAGCTTTCGGTGAAGGTGACCGAGCTGCGGCTGCTCGTGAAAGCGCTGCGCCCGCTGCCCGAAAAATTCCACGGGCTGGCCGACCAGGAGCAGAAATACCGCCAGCGCTACGTGGACCTCATCATGAGCGAGGAAACGCGCGGCGTGTTCCAGACGCGCAGCCGCGTCGTGCAGGCGATCCGCGAATTCATGACGGGCAAGGGATTTCTCGAAGTCGAGACGCCGATGATGCAGCCGATCCCCGGGGGAGCGAACGCCAGGCCGTTCAAGACGCACCACAACGCGCTCGGCATGGACCTTTACTTGCGCGTTGCGCCCGAGCTCTATCTGAAGCGCCTGGTGGTGGGAGGGTTCGAGCGCGTCTTCGAGATCAACCGCAATTTCAGGAACGAGGGGATCTCGACACGCCACAATCCCGAGTTCACCATGCTCGAGTTCTACGAGGCCTACCGCGACTACCGCTATCTGATGGAACTCTCGGAGGAGATGCTGCGCACCCTGGCGCAGGGAGTCCTGGGGACCCTGCAGATCCGCTACGGCGAGCACACCATCGATTTCACCGAGCCATTCGAGCGGCTGACCATACTTCAGGCGATCCGCAAATTCCATCCCGGGTTCAACGAACGCGACCTCGGCAGCCGCGACGGCTTGATTGCGGCCTTGAAGAAGCGCGGCGTCGAGCTGCATGTGAATGCCGGCCTCGGCGCGCTTCAGCTCGCGCTTTTCGAGGCGACGACCGAAGCCGAGCTCATTCAGCCGACTTTCATCATCGACTACCCCGCCGAAGTGTCGCCGCTCGCACGCCGCAGCGATGCCGACCCGGACATCACCGACCGCTTCGAGCTGTACATCGCCGGGCGCGAGATCGCGAACGGTTTCTCCGAGCTGAACGACCCCGAGGATCAGGCGGCGCGGTTCGAAGAGCAGGCCAAGGCAAAGGCGGCAGGCGACGAGGAATCCATGTACTACGACGCCGACTACATTCGCGCCCTCGAGTACGGCCTGCCGCCCGCGGCCGGCGAAGGCGTCGGTATAGACCGCCTGGTGATGCTCTTCACCAACAGCCCGAGCATTCGCGACGTGCTGCTGTTCCCCCACCTGCGTCAGGAAACTTGAAGCTTCTGCAACGGCCGCAACACTCTGTTACATCAACCGGCTGGCGCGTCATGCGTTAGTGCGGGTAAGCTTTTGACACCTTGCGACAGGAGACCTTTATGGAAACGCAAATCGCACGTCGTATTCATCCCCTCATGATCGTCGCTGCAACCGCGATCACTCTGTTCAGTGCGGTGGGAATCGGGGCCGTGATGGGCTGGATCCCGACCTCGGTCGGCAACCCGAGCCCCGCAAACCCGCAGCTCGCTCAGGCGCCCGAGCAAGCCGCGGCACAGCCCGAGCCCGCCAAGCGAGTCGAGCCGGCAGTGCACCCGAAGCCGAAGCCCGTCGCCAAATCCGAAGCGCCCGCTCCGATCGCGCGCGCCACGGTTCCTCCTCCTCCGCCTGCCCCGGTCGTCGCTGCGATTTGCCGCGAGTGCGCCGTGATCGAAGAAGTGCGCGAAATCGAAAAAGCCGGCAGTGCGTCGGGCGCCGGCGCCGTCGGCGGCGCGGTAGTCGGCGGAGTGCTCGGGCACCAGATCGGCAGCGGCCGAGGCAAGGAAGTTGCAACCGTGCTCGGCGCCCTGGGCGGCGGCCTCGCGGGAAACCAGATCGAGAAGACCGTGAAGAAGACCGTGGAATACCAGACCGTCGTTCGCTACGAAGACGGGTCCAAGGGACTGTTCACCCAGGCCACGCCGCCGACTTGGCGCTCAGGCGACAAGGTGAAGGTGAT
>DATDGA010000022.1:0-5283 GCA_036522335.1 Burkholderiales bacterium | reverse complement strand
CCGATACGCGATGGCGCCTGCCAGCACGATGGCCACCATGAGCAGCGAGGTCGCTACCGGCCGCAGGATGAATGGCCGGGAAGGACTCATGGAGCGATTCCGTTCACCGGTCGGTCTTGCGGCTCCGCCGGCCGCCTTTCGCACCCGCGCTGTCATCGGCCGACGTGGCGCCGGCCTTGCCGGGAATTTCCACTTTCGCACCGTCGCGCAAACGATCGTTGCCTTCCAGCACCACGCTGTCCCCCGGCGCCAAACCCGAATCCACGGCGACGTTCTCCCCTTCCACCGTACCGAGCTTCACCTTGCGCAACTCAACCGTCTTGTCCTCCTTGACGACGTACACGAAGGTCCCCTGCGCGCCGCGCTGCACCGCCGCGCCAGGGACGATAGTGGCACCGCGCACGGTATCGACGAGCATGCGAACGTTCACGAATTGGTTCGAGAAAAGGCCGCCGTCTTCGTTCGGAAACTGCGCCTTGAGCTTGACCGTTCCGGTGGATATATCGATCTGGTTGTCCACCGTGAGGAGCGCGCCGGCCGCAAGCTTCACCTTCTGCTCACGGTCGTAGGCTTCGACCGGGATGCGCTCGCCCGACCGCAGCCGCTTCAGCACGACAGGAAGGTTGTCCTGCGGGATGGTGAATACGACCGTTATCGGCTGGAGCTGCGTGATCACCACGAGACCGTTCGCGTCGCTGGCGTGCACGATGTTGCCCGAATCGACCAGGCGCAGTCCAAGGCGTCCACTGATGGGCGCCGTGATCCTCGAGTAGGTGAGCTGAAGCTTCGCGTTATCCACCTGGCCCTGATCGGCCTTGACCGTGCCTTCATACTGCCGCACCAGGGCTTCCTGCGTGTCCACCTGCTGCTTGGCGATGGAATCCTGCGCGTACAGCGTGCGATAGCGCTGCAGATCGATCAGCGCATTGGCGAGCAGCGCCTGGTCGCGCGCCATCTGGCCCTCCATCTGCGTGAGCTGAACCTGGTACGGCCTCGGATCGATTTCGGCGAGCAAGTCTCCGGCCTTGACGGCCTGCCCTTCGACAAAGAGCACCCTCACGAGCTCCCCGTCGACCCGGCTTCTGACGGTGACCGTCTTGAGCGGGATCACCGTGCCGAGGCCGTTCAGATAGACGCTGACGTCGCCGGTCCTCGCCGCCGCCGCAACGATTGCGGTGGGGCGCGTCGGATCGATGCCGCGCCGATTGAGGCGCTGAGGAGATTCGCCTGCCGGCTGGTACAGGTAGTAAGCTCCAGCGCCTGCGAGGAACGCCACGACGAGCCAGATCCAGGCTCGCCGCCACGGGCTGCGCGTGCGAGCCATTGCTTCAGGCAACAAAGACCGGATTTCCATTTTCATTTGAAAGGGACTCCACTGGCGCCCCAGCAGGCGCCATCCCGTCCGGACAAGTCGTGATTACAGCAGAGAAATGTAAGCGCTCCATTTCCTCGGGCCAAATTTTGCAACAAGATGTTACAGTGAATCTCCAAGACGTTACCAACTCCTTGCGTCCATGCCGGTCAGACAGCTCATCGAAGGCGGCCGCGTCCCGGTGAAGGTGTTCACCGACGACGTCGAGCCGCACGCGCGGACCCAGCTCGCCAACGTGGCCCGATTGCCGATCGTGTTCGGTCACATCGCAGCCATGCCGGACGCACACGCCGGCATCGGCGCGACCGTTGGCTCGGTGATTCCCACCCGGGAAGCGATCATTCCCGCGGCCGTCGGCGTGGACATCGGTTGCGGCATGAACGCGGTACGGCTGTCGCTCAAGGCGGAGCAACTTCCGGACAGTCTTGCGCTCCTGCGCTCGGCGATCGAACGCGCGGTTCCCGTTGGATTCGACGAGCACGGCGACGCCGGCTCGCACCGCGACGCCTGCGTACCGCTCGCCGGCCGCCTCGAGCGAATCACCCGGAAGCATCCGAAAATCGCCAGGATGCAGCGCGATCATGAAAAGAAATGGGTGCGGCAAATGGGCTCGCTCGGCGGCGGCAACCACTTCATCGAGATCTGCCTCGACGAGTCGGAGAATGTCTGGGTCATGCTGCACTCCGGAAGCCGCGGCATCGGCAACTGCATCGGCCAGTACTTCATCGCCGCAGCGCGCGCGCAGGCACAAAAAAACGACGTGCAACTTCCCGACCGCGACCTCGCCTGGTTCGACGAAGGATCGAAGCTCTTCGACGACTATGTCGAAGCCGTCGGCTGGGCGCAGGATTACGCGTTCGCCAACCGGCGCGAGATGATGAACCTCATTGCCGGCGTATTGCACCGCAATCTGCCGGAGTTCGATGTGGCGGGCGAAGCGATCAACTGCCATCACAACTACGTGCAGCAGGAGGAGCATTTCGGCGAGCGCGTCTATGTCACGCGCAAAGGCGCGATCAGCGCGCGCTTGGGCGAGCTCGGCATCATTCCGGGCAGCATGGGCGCGCGCTCCTACATCGTGCGCGGCAAGGGCAACCCGGAGTCCTTCTGCTCCTGCGCGCACGGCGCGGGCCGCCGCATGAGCAGGAGCGAGGCGAAACGCCGCTTCTCGCGCGCCGATCTCGCAGCGCAGACTCGGGGCGTGGAGTGCCGCAAGGACAAGGGCGTGCTGGACGAGATTCCCGGAGCCTACAAGGACATCGAGCGCGTCATGGCCGACCAGGCCGACCTCGTGGACGTGGTCCACACCTTGAAGCAGGTTGTCTGCATCAAAGGCTGAATCGATGCCGAAGGAAGACGCGGCGCGGCCGGAATTCTGGGAAAAGCGTTTCCGCGAAAACTTCACGCCCTGGGACGCGGGTGGCGTTCCCGCGGCACTCAGAGCATTTTTGAAATCGGAACCGCGCGGCCAGCGCGTTCTGATACCCGGCTGCGGCTCGGGCTACGAAATACGCGCTTTCGTCGAAGCGGGGCACGACGTGATCGCGGTCGACTTCGCGCCGGCTGCGGTCGAGCGGGCACAGCGTATTCTCGGATCGCTTTCGGACCGGGTGCGGCTCGCTGATTTTTTCGAATCTGATTTCGAAGTACCGTTCGACCTCGTCTACGAGCGCGCGTTCCTGTGCTCGCTTCCGCGCCCGCTGCGGCCGCGCTACGCGCGACGCGCGGTCGAGTTGCTCGGGCCGCGGGGCAGGATCGTCGGATTTTTCTTCTTCGAGGACGGCGAGCGCGGCCCGCCTTTCGGACTCAAGACCGGAGAGCTGGAGACCCTGCTCGGACAGCATTTCGACCGGACTGCCGACGCTGCGGTGAGCGACTCGATCCCGATCTTCGCTGGAAAGGAACGCTGGCAGGTGTGGACTAGAAATACTTCGCCATCAGCTTGAAATCGACGTTGCCGCCGGAGAGGATCACGCCGACGCGCTTTCCCGCGACCGGCAGGCCGCGCTCGAACAGGCCCGCGGCGCCGAGCGCGCCGGTCGGTTCGACGATGATTTTCATGCGCTCCCACAGGTAAAGCGTGGCGCGGACGAGTTCCGGGTCGCTCACCGTCACCATGTCGTGCACGTAGCGCAGCACCAGCGGAAAGGTCAGCCGCCCGAGCGCGTGGGTACGCGCGCCGTCGGCGATGGTGTCGGGGTTGTAGCAAGTCTGCAGGGTCTTGGTCCTGAAGGAGCGCGTGGCGTCGTCGCCCGCCTCGGGCTCCACGCCGATCACTTTGCAGCCAGGAGACAGATGCGAAGCCGCCACCGCGCATCCCGAGATCAGCCCGCCGCCCGAGCAAGGCACGAACAGGTAGTCGAGCAGCCCGACGTCCTCGATCAGCTCCTTCGCCGCCGTGCCCTGCCCCGCGATGACCTGGGGATGATCGAACGGCGGAATCATGGTCAACCCGCGCTCCCGCGCCACCCTCTCGGCGACTTCCTCGCGCACTTCCTTGTGCTTGTCGTAGAGCACAATCTCCGCGCCGTAACCGCGCGTCGCCTCGATCTTGACCGCGGGTGCGTCCGCCGGCATCACGATGACGACGCGGATGCCGAGCACTCTCCCGGCGAGCGCAACGGCCTGCGCGTGATTGCCCGAGGAATACGCGAGCACGCCGCGATTGCGCTCCTCGGGCGACAGCTGCGACATGGCGTTGTAGGCGCCGCGGAACTTGAACGCGCCGATGCGCTGCAGATTCTCGCACTTGAAGAACACACGCGCGCCGGTCCGCTCGTCGACCGTCCGGGAAGTCAGCGCGGGCGTGCGGTGCGCGTGACCCTCGAGCCGCTGGGCAGCGGCGGCGATGTCGGCGTATCGAACTGCGAGCGCGTTGTCGTTCGGGGCGTTCATCCGGATTGCCTGTGGTCGACTAGAGCGGCGGATTTTACGCCAGCGCCGTCCCTTCGACTCGGTCCGCGCCTTACAGCCCGTCCAGGCTTTCGGCGGGCAGATGCGCGACGTCGCCCCAGGTATCGAGCAGCCAGCGCCCGGCCTTGAAACGGAAAAGGTTCAGGCTCGCGTTGGCGAGCGAATAGCTGCGCTTCTCCTGCAGTGGAATATCTATTGCCTGCCGATACAGCATCCCGACCACGCCCCCGTGGGTGACCACGGCAACGCGCTTTCCCCTTGCCCTCACGGCGATGGCCTCGAGCGCGCCGATGATGCGAGCGCGAAACTGCTCGGCGCTTTCTCCGCCGGGCGGAGCGTAGTGCGGGTCGCGGGTACGGAACTTCTCGTATTCCACGGGAAATTCGACCTCGATCCCGGAGAAACTGAAGCCTTCGAAAACACCGTAGTTGCGCTCGCGCAAGGCGGCCTCATGGATGACAGGCAGACCGGTGGCTGCACTGATCGGTCCTGCCGTCTCGCGCGTGCGTCCCGCGTCGCTCGAATAGAGCGCGTCGATGCCTTCGCGCCCCAGGCGCGCGGCGAGCGCTTGAGCCTGCGCCCGGCCTGTTTCGGTGAGCGCGCTGTCTGCGTTATACCCCTGGATGCGGCCCTCGCGGTTCCATTCGGTTTCGCCGTGGCGGATGAGTGCGATGCGCGTTTCAGCCACGACGGCTACCCAGCCATCGTTCCAAATTTCTCCGCCGAGCGCCGGCAGATACGCTGAGCACGCAGGTATCGGCGTCTGCGCGCCTGAGCTGCGCGTCGAAACTCATCAGTTCGTCGCGGCGAAAGGCATGAAGCGTCACTCGCTGCCCGGGACGGCATTTCGCCAGCGCCGCGTCCAGTCCCGCCTGTCCGGGCCGCAGCCCGTCCAACGCGACGATCGCGTCGCCCGCGGCGATGCCCGCCTGCTGCGCTGCGCCGCCCTCCAGAACGTGCGTGACCACCGCGTCTTCGCGTTCTGCTCGCGCGCGAAC
>DATDGA010000021.1:0-6733 GCA_036522335.1 Burkholderiales bacterium | reverse complement strand
ACATCGGAACCGCGGCGGTGGCCCGTTCGGCGCCGGACGGCTACATCCTCCTGCTCACGACCTCCGGCCTCATGTCCAATCCGAGCCTCTACAAGAACCCCGGATTCGATCCCGTCAAGGATTTCGCGCCGGTGACCGTGGCCGGGAATTCGGCGACCGTGGTGGTGCGCAATCCGGGGCTCGCCGGGATCAACACGATGCGCGACATCGAGCGGCTCGCGCGCACCTCCAAAGTCGATTTCGCCACGCCCGGCATCGGACTAGCGGGACATCTCGCAGGCGAGCTTTTCAAGACGCTCGCCAAGGTCGACATGCAGGCGATTCCCTACGCGGGCGCCGCGCCCGCGATCGCCTCGGTTCTCTCCGGCGAGGTGAAGCTCGGCTTCATGGCGGTGCCCTCGACGGTGCCCCTCATCAAGTCGGGCAAGCTCGTGGCGATCGCGGTGACGAGTCCGCAGCGGCTCCCGGTGCTGCCGGAGGTGCCGACCGTGGCTGAGTCCGGCTACCCGGGCTTCCAGGTAGACAACATGTACGGCGTGCTCGCGCCGCACGGCACGCCGCCCGAGGTGGTGAAGAAGTTGCACGACGACATCGTGCGCGTGCTGCAGCAGCCCGACGTGAGAAAGTCCCTCGAAGCGGCGACCATTGACATCGTGGCCAACACGCCCGAGGAATTCGCGCGCTACATCGAATCGGAGTACGCCAAGTGGGCGCAGGTGGTGAAGGCCTCGGGCGCGAAAGTGGAGTAGCCGTCGCCGCTTCTCGCGTGAAGGCTCTTGATCGAGGCGGACTAAATGCTTCGGGGACCGAACGTACCGGTCCCCGAGGAAGCGATCGGCTCATCCCGGATGAGATCCGGATAGCGGTTTCCTGCGCGGATCCCCGCGCCGCGGCGCGGGCGTCGAATCGGTACGGGCTCAGCCCTGGTCGCGGGCCTGTACACGGGCCTGCTGGGTCGCTGCGCCTGGCGCGCGATCGAGCCCGGCCACATTACCGTCCCACACCGCGGACACGCGCCGCTTGAACGTGTGACGTCCGACGGTCTCGACCAGATAGAGGTAGTCGCCTTCCTGGATCATCGTGCCGCCCTGCATTGCCGCCGCGCCAGTCGCGCGACCGGATTCGGACGCGAAGCCGTCCCAGACCGCACCTGCCGGCCTGACGGTTGTGCCCGAACGCGTGGATTCGATCAGGTAGAGCGAGTCTCCATCCTGTAACAGCCTGCTGGATTGCCCGGTGCCGGTGCTCAGCGCGGCGGATGCAAGCAGGATCGCAGTGATCGAGGCGAAGGTCAGAACCTGGCGCTTGGTCATGTGTTTCTCCATTCCTAGTCGTCTATCGGTGTTGGGACTGCAACACGAGCGGGGGATAGTTGACCTTTCCGCCCCGGAAGCCGTCGCGTTCATTCCCAGGGGTAATAGCAAGACCGATGCCAAGACAAGCCTGGCGCGGAGATAGTGCACATGCCGTTGCGCGAGGTCTACACCTCGCTGCAGACCGGCGTGGTGGATTTCGCGGCGGCATCGCCGCCGAACCGCGCGCGGATGGAGTCGACGCTCACGTGAAGAGCTTAGCGGCCGTACTCGTCGTGGCGGCACACCCAGAAGAGCCCGCGGCCGCCTTCGTCGCGGCCCTTGGGCACGACGTCGAGGTATCCGGTAGTCCAGGTTCAGCATCTCGAAACCGCGCGCAAACGTCGACCTTTAACCGAGTCCGAAAGACTCTAAACCCGGTCTTTGCTCACTGCTCACCCGGCGCTTCACCTCCGGTCCGGCTGAGCGCCCCCACCCGCACTCCCAGCAGCCGGATGCGGCGGTCGAGCGGGACTCGCTTCAGGCATTCACCCGCGGCGCGGCGGATGGCGCGGGGGTCGCGCGTCGGTTCGTCGAGCGTGTTGTCGCGCGTGACTGTCTTGAAGTTGTCGTAGCGCATTTTCAGGCCGATGGTCCTTCCTGCGTAGCCTTTTCTCTCCAGATCGCCTGCGAGCCGCACGCACAGGTCCGTGAAGATACGCGAAAGCTGCTCGCGGTCGCGCACCGGGTGCAGGTCGTCCTCGAAGGTGGTCTCGCGGCTGATCGATTTCTGCTCGCTGTGCGTGACGACCGGCCGCTCGTCGCGCCCGTTCGCGGCCTCGTGCATCCAAGCGCCGTGCTTCTCGCCGAAGCGCTCGATAAGCGCGAGGGGCTGGATCTGTGCGAGCTCGCCGATGGTGCGGATGCCGAAGGACTCGAGCCGCGCACCCGCCTTGGGGCCGATGCCGTGGATCTTGCGCGCCGGAAGCGGCCAGATGCGCGTGGGGACGTCGGCCTCCCGCAGCACGGTCAGGCCACCGGGCTTGTCGAGTTCGGAAGCGATCTTCGCAAGCAGCTTGTTTGGTGCGATTCCGATCGAACAGGAGAGCCCAGTCGCCTCGCGCACCGCGCGCTGGATCGCCGCCGCCAGCTCGCGCGCGCGGGCCCAGGACGCCTCGTCGCCGGTGCCGGGAGGGGTCGAGACGAAGTCGGTGAGATCGACGTAGATCTCGTCGATGCCGCGGTCTTCGATTCCCGGCACCACCGCGCGCACGGCGTCCTTGAAGAGGCGCGAGTAGCGCCGGTATTCGTCGAAGTCGGCCGGAAGAATCAGCGCATCGGGCGCGAGCCTCGCCGCCTTCATGACGCCCATGCCGGAGTGCACGCCGAAGGCGCGCGCCTCGTAGGTGGCGGTAGTGATCACGCCGCGGCCGGTGTAGTGGCGCAAGGCGGGGAAGGCGTCGCCGCCCGATTTGCCTATTGCGTCGTCGTGCGCGGGACGTCGGCGGCCGCCGATCACCAGCGGCTTGCCGCGCAGCTCCGGATAGCGCAGCAGCTCGACCGACGCGTAGAACGCATCCATGTCGACGTGGGCGATGAAGCGGGCGGTTTCCGGCACAGGGCGATTATGGCGCAGGGCCGCAGCGTCGGGCTGGTGTCTCAGTTCGAATGAAACAATTGAAGCACCACCCCGCAACCGGGTTCCATTGACAGGCTTTTGCACCGGCGCCTAGTATCGCGGTTCCCGGGACCAACGGGCCCGATCGCATGGCGCCATCGCCGCTTCGGAGGGGGCAACCTTTTGCAGGTCGTGAAACCGATACATCTGGCATTCGCACTTCTCGCGTTTCCCTTGGCCGCCGTCGCGGCAGACCCGCTCGCGACGGTAACGCTGTTGGAGGGCTCGGCTGCGATGGTTCGCGGCGTGACGCGCTACGCCCTGGCCGAGGGCGTGGGATTGCAGTCCGGCGACATCATCGAGGTCGGCGACAAGGGTCTCGCGGAGATCGAATTCGCGGACGGCGCCGCGCTGGCCCTGGGTCCGGGGACGCGCATGCTCGCCGTCTCCATAGCCTACAGGCCCGCCGGCGGCGACTTCTACGCCATGCGCGGCGCGCTCAAGCTCTCGGGCGTGAAGCAGGGCGCGCATTTCCGGATCGCCACGCCGATCTTCACGCTGCAGCCCGCCGACGGCACCGCCGTGCTCGCCGTGGGTGGCGGCGAAGGCTCGGTGTTCCTCGAGAGCGGCGGCGCGCGCCTCACTGCGGCGGCCGCGCCGCTGCGCCTGAAAGGCGGCGATTTCTTCACGCGCAAGGCCGGGCAGAAAGGCGCCGTGGCGCCGCGTCCGTCCCCGGCCTTCATCGGCGCGCTCCCGAAGCTCTTCCTCGACCCTCTGCCCTCTAGAATGGGGCGCTGGAAGGAACGCCAGGTCCAGCCACGCCAGCTCAAGGAAGTGACCTACGCCGAGGTCGAGGCTTGGCTGAAGGCGCCGCCCGAAATTCGCCGCCCGCTGGTGCCGCGATTCGCACCGCGTGCGTCCGATCCGGCGTTTCGCTCGGCCCTGGTGTCGAATCTCAGGTTCCATCCGGAATGGGATCCGATCCTGTACCCTGAGAAGGTTCCGCCCAAGGAGCCGAAGGGGGAGGCGGCGAGCGTCACGCGCGGTGGTCCCGCATCGTCGAAGCCGGCCGACAAGCCGTAGCGGCAACTCTTTGCAAGGAGCTTGGCAATGAAGCTGATCGTCAAATTCAACTTGGTGTTCATTCTGGTGTTCCTGCTCGGCCTCGCCGCGGCGGGAACCGTATCGAACGAGCTTCTGCAGAGAAACGCGCGCGACGAGATCGTGCTGAATGCGCGCCTGGTGATGGAGTCGGCGCTCGCCGCGCGCGCCTACACCTCGACGCAGGTGGGGCCGCTCTTGCAGACGCAGATGAAGTACACCTTCCTGCCGCAGTCGGTGCCCGCGTACTCGGCCAACGAGATATTCGACGGCGTGCGCAAGACGTTCCCCGACTACGCCTACAAGGAGGCTGTGCTCAATCCCACCAACCCGCGCAACCGCGCCAACGACTGGGAGGCCGACATCGTCAACAAGTTCCGCAACTCGTCGGATCGGCCGGAAATGGTCGGCGAGCGCGACACCCCGAACGGGAAGTCGTTCTACATCGCGCGGCCGATGCAGATCAAGGCCGAAGCCTGCCTGTATTGCCACTCGACCGTGGATGCGGCGCCCAAGACTCTGGTGGACAAGTACGGCCCGGCCAATGGCTTCGGCTGGAAGCTGAACGAGGTCATCGGTGCTCAGATCGTCTCGGTGCCGACCGACGTGCCGATCGCGCGCGCCAACCGGGCGTTCAGGACCTTCATGGTGTCGCTCACCGTGGTGTTCCTGTTCATCTTCGTCGCGCTGAACCTGATGTTCTGGTACACCGTGATCCGGCCCGTGATGCAGCTCTCTCGGCTCGCCGACCAGGTGAGCCAGGGCGACAACATGGACGCGCCCGACTTCGAGGTGAAGAGCCACGATGAGATCAGCACGCTCACGCAGTCGTTCAACCGCATGAAAAAGAGCCTCGTGCAGGCGATGAAGATGCTCGAGGGATGACGCGCTTTCCGACCCGCGATCGCCTATGACGGCGCCCTCATCGACGAGCGGTGGTCCCACGCAGCTCGGCAAGTACGCGATTTCGGACGTACTGGGCAAGGGCGCGATGGGGATCGTCTACAAGGGCTTCGATCCGCACATCCGGCGCACTGTCGCGATCAAAACCATCCGCAAAGAGCTGGTGGACGACGATCAGGGCGCCGCGCTCCTCGCGCGCTTCAGGAACGAGGCGCAGGCGGCCGGGCGGCTCTCGCATCCCGGCATCGTCGCCGTGTACGAGTGGGGCGAGGAGGGCGAGGTGGTCTTTTTCGCGATGGAGTACGTGCAGGGCAACAGCCTGCGCGAGTACTTCAACCGCGGTGCGCGCTTCGACGGCCACGATGCCATCAGCGTCATGGCGCAGCTGCTCGAAGCGCTGCACTATGCGCACGAGCAGGGCGTGTGGCACCGCGACATCAAGCCGGCCAACATCATCATCATGAACAGCGGCAAGCTCAAGGTCGCGGACTTCGGCATCGCCCGCATCGACACCTCGAACCTGACCCAGACCGGTGCCGTCATGGGCACGCCCGGCTACATGGCGCCGGAGCAGTACACCGGCAGCGTCGTCGACTGGCGCGCCGACATCTTTTCGGCAGGCGTGGTCATGTACCAGTTGCTGACGGGCATCCGACCCTTCGCCGGTCCCCCCGACATGATCGCCTACAAGATCTGTCACGAGCAGCAGATACTGCCCTCCGAGGCCGACCCCGGACGCTGCACCACCCAGTTCGACGTGGTTACGATGAAGGCGCTCGCCAAGAGCCCCGAGGACCGCTACCAGAACGCGCTCGCGTTCCGCGACGCGATGCTCGAGGCCTATGCGGCACCGGTCAGCCCCGCCGTGTCGGAACAGACGCTGATCAGCGCGTTCAGCCGCCCCGTGAGGCCCTACAGCGAACGCAGCCGGGCCCTGGGGCCCCACGAGTCATCGCAGCCGTCGCAGCCGTCGAGCCCTTCGTCGCCGCGGTCGCATCCGACCTCGTCGCGGCCCTCGCAGTCTTTCCCGTCCTTCCCGGATCCGTCGCAGCCTTCGGTGAAGACGGTGCCGCCGCCCGGATGGGATGCCGCGGTGCTCAAGCAGATCGAGCATCAGCTCACGCGGATCGTCGGCCCAGTCGCCAAGGTTCTGGTCAAGCGCGGCGCGGCCAGCACGATCGACATCGACAGGCTGTACGGCCTGCTCGCCGAGAACCTGGCGAGTCAGGAGGAACGCTCGGCATTTCTTGCGGGTCGAATGAAGCTCAAGGGAGTACCGCCGCAGCAGGGCGGCGCCACCATGGTGTCCGTGATGGCGGATCACACACAGGCGACGCGGGCGACCGAGCAGCTTACGCCCGAAGCGGTGGAGCAAGCGACCCGGCGGCTGATCGCCACCCTTGGCCCGATCGCGAAGATCCTGGCGAAGAAGTCGGCGGCACAGGCGAGCGGCCGCCGCCATTTCCACTTGCTGCTCGCCGAAAATCTCACCGACCCGGGCGAGCGCGCCCGGTTCCTGCGCGACCTCGGCGAGAGCTGAGCGCGCGGTTCTTCATCCGGCCGAGCCGCAGTCCGGCCCGCCGGCGCCGCCCCGGCTTACTTCTGTTCCATCTCCAACCCGTGCAACTGCCGCCGGGCTTCTTCCTTGAGCGCGTCGTCCACGACCCGGATGACGCCGTCCACGTCGACCGGATTCTCCTTTCGCTCGTAACGCCCGGTGAGCTCGGTGTCCGGGCGCAGTTTGCCGCTCTTGTAGAGCGACCAGATCTCCTTGCCATACGCGGTGTCCAGGAGTTCTGGAGCAAAGCGGCCGAAGTAG
>DATDGA010000020.1:0-7381 GCA_036522335.1 Burkholderiales bacterium | reverse complement strand
GGCATGGGCGGGATCGGCACGGCCGTGTGCCGGCGCCTGGCGCGAAGCGGAGCAAAGGTCGTCGCGGGCTGCCTGCCCGGATACGAAAAGAAGGACGACTGGCTCGCAAGAATGCACGAGGAGGGCCTGCAGGTCCACGCGGCGGAGGGCGACGTTGACCACTACGAATCCTGCG
Source organism: Burkholderiales bacterium (assembly GCA_036522335.1). Lineage (GTDB taxonomy): Bacteria > Pseudomonadota > Gammaproteobacteria > Burkholderiales > SG8-39 > VBDM01. Next base: position 7,206 of record DATDGA010000020.1, on the reverse strand, counting down.
CCGACATGTTCTACCAGATCAGCTCGGTAATCGGGCCGGTAGACATCCTCGTCAACAACGCCGGCATCACGCGCGACGGCGTGTTCAAGCGCATGTCGCCGAGCGACTGGTACGCGGTGATCAATACCAATCTCAACAGCGTGTTCAACGTCACTCGTCAGGTAATCGAGGGCATGACGGACCGCGGCTGGGGCCGTATCGTCAACATCTCTTCCGTGAACGCGCTCAAAGGCCAATTCGGCCAGACCAACTACTCGGCGGCGAAAGCAGGCATGCACGGCTTCTCCAAGGCGCTCGCGCAGGAAGTCGTGAAAAAGGGCGTGACGGTGAACACCGTTTCGCCGGGCTACGTGGAGACCGACATGGTCAAGGCGATGAAGCCCGAGATCCTGAATTCGATCGTCGACCAGATCCCCATGGGACGGCTTGCGCGGCCCGAAGAAGTCGCGGGGCTGGTCGCCTACCTCGCCTCCGAAGAGGCGGGCTACGTCACCGGGGCGAACATCTCGATCAACGGCGGCCTGCACATGGTTTGACCTGGGTCAGTTCGGTGCAATAATCCCGGAACACAATGGGATAGCACCGGATCAAGGACTAGGGGGAGGATTCCATGGCAAGACGGGTAGCGCTGGTCACGGGCGGTATGGGCGGGTTGGGCGAGACCATCAGCACCAAGATGGCGGATGCCGGATACCGCGTGGCCGTGACTTATTCTCCCTCGAACAAGACATCCAGCGAGTGGGCCGTGGAGATGAAATCGCGCGGATACGAGTTCCGCGTTTATCCGTGCGACGTGGCCGATTTCGAATCGTGCAAGACCTGCGTCGGTGGTGTGAGCAAGGATCTGGGCCCGGTGGACATTCTTGTCAACAATGCCGGGATTACTCGCGACATGACCTTCAGAAAGATGGCGAAGAGTGACTGGGACGCGGTCCTGCGCACGAATCTCGACTCTGTTTTCAACATGACCAAGCAGGTCTGCGACGGGATGGTGGAGCGCGGCTGGGGCCGGGTCATCAATGTGTCCTCCGTCAACGGATCGAAAGGCGCGTTCGGCCAAACTAACTACGCGGCGGCGAAGGCGGGCATGCATGGTTTCACCAAGTCGCTTGCCCTGGAAGTGGCGAAGAAGGGCGTAACCGTGAATACCATCTCGCCCGGCTACATCGGTACCAAAATGGTGACGGCCATTCCGAAGGAAATCCTCGAGTCGAAGATCCTGCCGCAGATCCCGGTCGGGCGGCTCGGCAAACCCGAAGAGATCGCGGGCCTGATCATCTATCTCTGCTCGGAGGAGGCCGCATTCGTCAACGGCGCCAATATCGCCATCAACGGCGGCCAGCACATGGCGTAGGTACGCCTTCGTGCAAGTCGCGCGACGGTTCCTGCTGGATGGAACCTCGCGCGAAAGTCCAGTATCATGTGGCACTGCAACACCGCGCGGCACATTGAAGCAAGGGTCCCCCATGTCCGAACCCGCCAGACTGATCAAGAAATACCCCAATCGCCGGCTCTATGACACCAAGACGAGCGTATACATCACGCTCGCCGACGTAAAAAAGCTAGTCATGCAGGGCGAGGAATTCCAGGTCGTGGACGACAAGACCAAGGAAGACCTGACGCGTTCGATCCTGCTTCAGATCATTCTGGAAGAGGAATCCGCCGGTGCGCCGATGTTCTCATCGGACATTCTCACGCAGTTCATCCGCTCCTACGGCAACGCGATGCAGGGGATGCTCGGCACCTATCTCGAGCGCAACATGCAGCTCTTCGGGGAAATCCAGAAGAGCATGCAGGAGCAGTCGCAAAAGCTCTATGGGGAACCCACGAAAGTCAACGAGGATCTGTGGAAGCAGTTCATGAGCTTCCAGGGCCCGGCGATGCAAAGCCTGGTCTCGGCATATATGGATCAGAGCCGCAACGTGTTCCTGAAGATGCAGGAACAACTCCAGAGTCAGACGCGCAACATGTTCTCGGGATTCCCTTTCCCGGGGTTTCCCGGAATGCCGGGATTCGGCGCGCAGCCGCCGGGTGACAACAAGACGCCGGGTGACAACAAGACGCCGGGCGAAGACAAGAAGGGTTAGCTGACTTGAGTCACAATTCGGAGACTGTTCCCCAACTTGCACGGGTCGGGTAGACCCGATGGCTGCCACGCCCAAAGTCGGGTTCGTCTCGCTCGGCTGTCCCAAGGCACTGGTCGATTCCGAAGGCATTCTCACCCGCCTGCGTGCGGAGGGCTACATGATTTCGTCCTCGTACGACGGGGCCGATCTCGTCGTCGTCAACACCTGCGGATTCATCGAATCGGCCGTACAGGAATCTTTGGACGCGATAGGCGAGGCGCTCGCCGAGAACGGCCGGGTGATCGTCACCGGCTGTCTCGGCGCCAAGGGCGACGTGGTGCGGCAGGCGCATCCGAAAGTCCTCGCCGTGACGGGACCCCACGCGCTGGAAGAGGTCATGACGGCGGTGCACCAGCATCTGCCGAAACCTCATGATCCCTTCGCGGACCTCGTACCCCCACAGGGCATCAGGCTCACCCCGAGGCACTACGCCTACTTGAAGATCTCCGAGGGCTGCAATCACCGCTGCACCTTCTGCATCATTCCGTCCCTGCGCGGCGATCTGGTGAGCCGGCCGATCGCCGAAGTGATGCGCGAGGCGGAAAACCTCGTAAAGGCGGGCGTGAAGGAGCTGCTCGTGATTTCCCAGGATACGAGCGCCTACGGCGTGGACATGAAATACCGCACCGGTTTCTGGGGCGGGCGGCCGCTCAAGACGCGCATGGTGGACCTGGCGGCGGCGCTCGGAGAATTGGGCGTCTGGGTGCGGCTCCATTACGTCTATCCCTATTCTCACGTGGACGAAATCATCCCGCTGATGGCGGAAGGAAAGATCCTCCCGTACATCGACGTGCCTTTCCAACACGCGAGCCGGCGCATCCTCAAGCTGATGAAGCGCCCGGCAAGCGGAGAAGACAATCTCCAGCGCATCCGCGCCTGGCGCGCGATCTGCCCGGACATCACCATACGCAGTACCTTCATCGCCGGCTTTCCCGGCGAGACCGGGGACGAGTTCGGTGAGCTGCTCGATTTCCTCGGGGAAGCCGAGCTCGACCGCGTCGGCTGCTTCGCCTACTCGCCAGTCGACGGCGCGAAAGCGAACGAGCTGCCCGGTGCGCTGCCCGACGAGCTCCGCGAGGAGCGGCGCGCGCGGCTCATGCAGCTGCAGGAGAAAATAAGTGCGAAGCGCCTGACGCGGCATGTCGGCAGAACCATCGAGGTGCTGGTGGACGAGGTCTCGTCCGCAGAAGCGGTTGCGCGTTCCAGCGCCGACGCGCCGGAGATAGACGGCGTAGTGCGCATCGAACGCGGCGGCAGGCTCGCCGTGGGCGACTGGGCAACGGTGAAAGTGAAGTCCTCCGACGCCCACGACTTGCGGGCGCGGCTGGTTCCAGAGAATTCCAAGCGCCGCGCAGCGGCGCAGGCCGCATGAACGAGGAGATTCCTCATGGCACAGCGTGAAGTGGTGGTGGTGAATGGCGTCCGTACCGCGATCGGCGACTACGGCGGGTCGCTCAAGGACATTCCACCGACGAAGCTAGGCTCGGTTGCGATCAAGGAAGCGGTGGCGCGGGCGAAGATCGACCCTGCGAGCGTCGGACACGTCGTACTTGGCAGCGTGATCCACGGCGAAGCGCGCGACATGTACATCTCGCGCGTCGCGGCGATCGAGGCCGGCCTTCCGGTCGGCACGCCTTGCCTCACGGTGAACCGCCTGTGCGGCAGCGGGCTGCAGGCGATCGTCTCGGCCGCGCAGCACATCCTGCTCGGCGACACCGACGTCGTGATCGGAGCCGGCGCCGAGAGCATGAGCCGCGCCGCATACTTCATGCCCGCGGCGCGCTGGGGGCAGCGCATGGGTGACGCACAACTCATCGACGCAATGACCGGTGCGCTGCACGATCCGTTCGGCAACGGCCATATGGGTGTCACCGCGGAAAATATCGCGGCGAAATACGGCGTGACCCGCGACGAACAGGACGCGTTCTCCCTCGAGAGCCACAGGCGCGCGGCCAAGGCGCTCGAGGCCGGTTTCTTCAAGAGCCAGATCGTGCCGGTGGAGGTGAAGTCGAAGAAAGGACCCGCGCAGTTCGACACGGACGAGCATGTGCGCAAGGACTTGAAGATCGAGGACCTGCAGAAACTGAAAGCGGTGTTCAAGAAGGACGGCACGGTCACCGCAGGCAACGCCTCAGGCCTAAACGACGCCGCGGCCGCAGTCGTGCTCATGGAAAGATCCGCGGCGCAAAAACAGGGCGCCAAGCCGCTCGCTCGCCTGGTCGCTTACGCGCACGCCGGCGTCGAGCCTCAGGTGATGGGCCTGGGGCCGATTCCGGCAGTGAAGCGCGTGTTCGAGAAGTCCGGGCTCAAGCCCGCCGACATGGATGTGATCGAATCGAACGAGGCCTTTGCGGTGCAGGCAATGGCGGTGACGCGCGACCTCGGGCTCGACCCTGCGAAGGTCAATCCCAACGGCGGAGCAGTCGCGCTCGGCCATCCCATCGGCGCGACGGGCTGCATCCTTACGGTGAAGGCGATTTACGAACTGCACCGCACGCAGAAGCGCTATGCGCTCGTGACCATGTGCATCGGCGGAGGGCAGGGGATCGCGGCGATTTTCGAGCGGATGTGAATCAGGTTCGAATCCGAGTCCGCTTCGAAGGCTTTCCCTCGGTCGCGGCCGCGTTCTGCATCGGAGTGATACCGAACGGTGTCGGCCGCGCCCGCAAGGGGACCCTTGCCTTCGAAGCGGACTCGAATCCGATCAAGCCGACGGACAATGGCGCGTAAACCCAAAATCGGATTCGTGCTCGGCGCGGGCTCGGCGCGCGGCTGGGCGCATATCGGCGTGCTGCGCGCTCTTACCGAGGCGGGCATCAGGCCCGATCTCATCGCCGGCTGCTCGGTCGGCGCGCTGGTCGGTGCTGCGTATGCCGCGGGGCGGCTCGATCAGCTCGAGACCTGGGCTCTGGGTCTTGACTGGAAGCGGATGCTGAAGCTCATGGACTTCGGTTTGCGCGGCGGATTGATCAAGGGCAAGCGCGTGCGCGAGGTTTTTCGCGAGCAGTTCGTCGAACGCGAGTTTTCGGAGCTGGAGGTACCGTTTGCCGCGGTCGCGACCGACCTTCACTCCGGACAGGAAATCTGGTTGCGCGAAGGCAAAGTATCGACCGCTATCGGGGCTTCGATCTCCGTGCCGGGTCTGTTTCAACCCGTATTGCATGAGGAGCGCTATCTCGTCGACGGAAGCGTGGTCAATCCGGTGCCGGTGTCGTTGTGCCGCGCCATGGGCGCCGACATCGTCATCGCCGTCGATCTCGGTTCCGACCTCATCGGGCGCTACGTGCGGGAGGACGACCGCGCTCCGACGACACAGACGGGCCGGCGCGGACTGATCGGGAAACTGCTGCCCCAGTTCAACAGCAAAGCGGGCGAATCGCCTCCGGATTCCAGCCCTCGTTCACCTTCGCTATTAGAAACCCTGATGGGCTCGATCAACATCATGCAGGTGCGCATTGCGCGCAGCCGCCTCGCGGGCGAGCCGCCCGACGTGCTGCTCACCCCGCGGCTCGGCGATCTCGGACTGCTCGATTATCACCGTGCGGACGTCGCGATCGCCGAGGGGCGTGAGGCGGTGGCACGCATGCTGCCTGCGATACGCCACGCAATACCCGCGTGAGGCCTTCCGGGCCGACCGGCAGACCGTGAGGCAGTCCTAGCCGATCGCGAGCGCGACGACTCCCAAGGCCATCGCTGCCGCCGCCGCGAGCCGGCGCGGTACGTCGCCCTCCTGCAGCCAATGGGCTCCCATCAGCGCGGCGAACAGGATGCTGATCTCGCGCGCGGGCGCGACGTAGCTCACCGGTGTGAACACCATGGCGGTCAATACGATGATGTAGGAGAGCGGGCAGAGCAAGGCAACCAGGATCACCGCTTTTCTCTGCCGGGTCCAGGCGGCCTTCACGTCCTTGCGGCGCCTGAGCGCGAGCGGTGCCATCACAATCACGCGGCCGAGGTTTGCGCGCCAGTCCTGGAGGATGGGGGGAATCAGCGCGGCGCTCACGGCCAGCTTGTCGACGACTGTATAGGAGGCGATCATGCAGCCGGTCAAGAGCGCGAACGCGATGGCGCGCGCGGCGCCCGCCTCGCGCAGCTTGGCGGGGCTCGCTGCGAGGAAGAAGGCTCCACCGACGATGAGCGCCGCGCCGCACACTGCTACGATGCTCGGCCGCTCGCCGAGTGCTGCGACTGCGACGAGCACCGTGAGGAAAGGGCCGGTCGCGCGCGCAAGCGGATAAACGACCGACAGATCGCCGTATCGGTAGCCGCGGTCGAGGAGCAGATAGTAGGTCGTGTGGAGCACTGCGCTCGCGAGGATGAAGGCAAACGCTTCGGCGCTGAAGCGGAAATGCTGGACGATGACGACGCCGATCGCGAGCGGCGCGTACAGCAGGGAAGACAGCGCAGCGAACGCCCAGACGAAGCCGACTCCGCCGCCGCTCTTCTTGAGAATGTAGTTCCAGCTCGCGTGGATGAGCGCGGCGCCGAGCACCAGGACGATCGCGAGTCCGCTCATGCCGCGATTCTATTCCGCGCCTCGGCCTTCGCGGGGTGTTCTCGCCAAAAAAACGCGGGCAATTCGCCCGCGTCTTTCAGGTTCGGACTTGGCTCAGCTGCGTCCCTGGATCGCGCCGTTGATCACTTTCACCTTGTCGCCTGAGCGCCAGGTCGGCGGCGTGGCCTGGGTGAACAGTCCCATGGTACCGTCTTCGTAGCGAACGACGATCTGGTATTCCACGGTCTTCTTCACGGTCTTCTCGATCTGGTTTCCCGCAAGGCCGCCACCCAGGACGCCGAGCACGGTTGCAACGTCCTTGCCGCGGCCGCTGCCGATCTGGTGGCCGAGCACTCCGCCGACCACCGCGCCGCCGACCGCGCCGGCGCCCGACGCACTGCCGGCCTTTTCGATTTCGCGCACATCTTCGACCACGGCGCACTCGCGGCAAATCGCAGCTACGATCGGGGCCGGCGGAGGAGGAGGAACCGTGGCACGCGCGATCGGAGCCGGCGGTTCGGATTTGACGAGGGGCTTCGGCTTCGGGTGCACTGCCGGCTCGACTCGCTTGGCGGGCTCGGGCTG
>DATDGA010000019.1:0-2682 GCA_036522335.1 Burkholderiales bacterium | reverse complement strand
GCTTCGACGCGCGCAATTCTATCCCCTAATGCGCGGCGTCTGAAGAGACCCCTAGTAAGCTATCCTGAGCGATGGCATTGGGCTCGGGATAACGTCGGGGAAGACTCGGACGAGGTCGCGTCAATCCGCGGTCGCGCCGGTCTTGCGGATCACTTTGCCCCAGCGCTCGGCTTCCGAGCGCATCAGGTTCGACAGCCCCGCGGGCGAGGTGCCGATCGGCTGGAAGTACAGGCGCATCATTTTCTCGCGCACGTCCTCGCTGCGGACGATGGCGAGGAGCTCGCGGCTCAGCCGGTCCACGATCGGTTTCGGAGTTCCTGCCGGCGCGACGACCCCCTGCCACGCGGTGGAAACGACCCCGGGGTAGCCTGCTTCGACGAGGGTGGGGTACTCGGGCAGCACGGGGCTCCTCACGCTCGCCGTCACGGCGAGAGCTTTCAGCCGGCCCGACTGCACCAGCGGCATCGCGGTCGCCGGCACGACGAATCCCGCGGAGATCTGCCCGTTGAGTATGGCGGTATTGACCTGCGGGCTCCCCGGGTAGGGGACGTGGACGATATCGAGCCCCGCGGCTTCCTTGAACAGCTCCATGGTGAGGTGCGAGGCGCTGCCGTTGCCGACCGAGCCGTAGTTGAGCCTGCCGGGCTGCGACTTTGCGAGCGCGACGAATTCCTTCACTGAATTGACCTCGAGCTTCGGATCGACGACCAGCAGGTTGGGGCTGGCGGCGACGAGGCTCACCGGCGCCAGGTCCTTGAACGGGTCGTATTCCATTTTTTTGTACAGCACTGTATTCACGGCGAGCGGGCCGGGAATCGAAAGTCCGATGGTGTAGCCGTCCGGAGCGGCCTTGGCGATCGAGCCCGTACCGAGATTGCCGCCGGCGCCGGGACGGTTCTCGACGATCACCGGCTGGCCGAGCGATTGCGCGAGCTTCTCCGTCAGCATGCGCGCGATCAGGTCGGGCGAGCTGCCGGCGGGAAAGGGCACGATCATGCGGATCGGGCGCGACGGCCAGTTCGCCGCAGGCTGCGCGACTGCATCCGAGGCGCAAACGAGCGCAATCGCGAGGAGGGTTTGTCCCAACAGATAATCGAAGGGTGGCATGGACGCCCCCCTGCGTGGTGCGAAACGCACATTCATCAGGCGTTGCGTCTAAACAGGGAAATCAGGGTGTCATAGTCGGCGTGCGAGCCGATCCAGTACCACACGATGGTTTCACCCGACCGGACGCCGACAGCACGCCAGCCCAGACCAATGCGTACCGAATATATCGGTTCGGTCGAATGAATCTGCTTGAACTGGAGGCTCGGGTGGCCGGGATTTTCCTGCCAGATCCGGTATGCGGTCTTGGCGCGCTGCTGGACCTGATCGGGAAGGTTGCGATAAGCCTTCCAGAAAGCGTCAGTGGCCCTGGAAATCACTATCCTGATTCAAGGGCGTGGTCTTGCCCGCAGCGTGCGCCTCGAGCGCCTCCTTCGCGAGGGCCGACAGGACGTCCTGCGATTTTGCAAAAGCTTCGTCCCATCTCCGTTCTGAGGAAATTTCGTCAAGAACGATGGCCGCGAGAGCGTCCTGCTGCTCGGGCGGCAGCTTTGTCGCGACTTCAAACGCCTTTTCGAGTAGTTTCGTCATGGAGTGCAGTCCTCATGATTGCGTCCGAGCTGGAATTCGTCCAGGAAATTGTACCACTGCTGAATTGATAAACGCCCGCGGAAGCGAACAGAAGATTCTCATCGGTGCTTATTGAGAAAAATCGTCAGCGCCCGCATGAACGCCGCCGGCTGCTCGATGTTGGACAGGTGCGAGGCCGAAGGGATGATCACGAGCTGCGATCCCGGCAGCGCCGCGTGAATCTCGCGCGAGAGCTCCACCGGCGTGCCTGCGTCCTGTTCGCCGACGATGACAAGCGACGGGCACGTGATCTCTTTCAGTCGATGGGTCAGATTGATCTTGGGAATCGCGTAGCAGCATCCGACGTAGCCGGCCACCGGTGTCGAGCGGATCTGCGCGCCCACGCGCGCGGCCACCTCGGGGTGGCTCTTGCGGAAAGGCTCGGTGAACCAGCGTCCCAGCGTGGACTCGACCAGCGCCTCCATGCCCTTTTCCTGCGCCGTCTTGATGCGGCCCTGCCACAGCGGCAGCGCCTCGGGCGCATAGCGGCTGGTGGTGTCGGCGAGCACCAGGCTCGCAAACATCCCGGGAAATTTGAGCGCGAAAGTCTGCCCGATCATGCCGCCCATCGAAAGCCCGACCCAGTGGCAGCGCTCGACGCTTAAGGCCTGCAGGAGCCCGTGCACGTCGTAGGCGAGCATCTCGAGCGTGTATTCGCCTTCGGGCGCGTCGCTCTTCCCGTGGCCGCGCGTGTCGAAGCGCAGCACCTTGAAATTGCGCCTGAGTACCGACGCCTGCTCGTCCCACATGGTCGAATCGCAGGCGAGCGAATGGCTCATCACGAGCCACGGACCCTCGCCCTCGACCGTGTAGTTCAATTCGATGCCGTTGGTTTTGATTTTCATCTTTCGCTCCTGATTCCGCTCAATTCTCGTCGTTCTGCAGCGCAGCGCCCGCGGGCAGGAAATTCCGTACGCGGCTGCCGATTCCTATCGATCCGCCTCTTTGTGCTCGCGCTCCAGAAAATCCTTGTACGCCGCGGCAATTCCGGACTTGAGATCCACGCGC
>DATDGA010000018.1:0-4446 GCA_036522335.1 Burkholderiales bacterium | reverse complement strand
GCAGGCGATCTCGACCCGGATGCGGCTGCCCTTCTGGAAGCGCCAGGCGATCGCCATGAGGGGGATCTCGAGTTGGTAGACCTTGCCGGGCGTGAGGGGCTTCGGGTTCGCGTGGGTGAAGTGCGCAATGTCTTCGGTGCTGCGCGAAGCATCGCGGTCCATGCCGTGCGAAGCGCGCAGCCATCCTTTCGTCACGATCGTGTAGCGCGGCTGCACGCCTTTCCCGCGCTCGTCGGCGCTTTGCGGAAACTGCTCGGAGATCTTGACGTGGAAATCCATGTCCTTGCGTGTCGATGACGCGTGGAGGATCACCTTGCCGTGGCCGGCGACTTCCATGTCGGCCTCGAGCGGCGCACCGGTGAACGTGAGCACCGCCGCCGCGGGATCGGGTCCCTGCGGCCCGACCGCGACCACCCCGAGCACCCAGCGTGGGTGCGGATAAGCGTAGCTCGTGCTGCCGCCGTCCGGTGCGGGCGCCTCGCTCCGCAGCGCGCCGTCATTCAGCGAACTGACTGACCCCGTCGGTCCCTTCCCGAGATAGAACCCGACTCTGCGCGTGCCCGGTGGCGGCCAGGAATCGAAGGAGCGTGCCACTCCCGTGTTCTTCACGATGTACTCGACCTTGGGCCGTTCCTCGTAGCTCGTCTTCAGGCCTTTCAAATGCTGGTCGTAGAACGGCAGCAGATATTTCTTGTGGAACTCGATGTTGTTGAAATCCATCTGCGAGGTCACGGCCGTCGCGGTGCCGGTGATGAAGAGCTTCTTCGGCCCCTGCACCTTGTGGTAGCCGAGGATGTTGCCGGCCAGATGCAGCTCCATCTTCGCCCACACGCCGATGGAAAACACCGGCACCCTGATCTTGTCCAGGTTCTCGGCCGCGGTGCGCTCTTTCCAGTAATCGTCGTAGTTCGGGTGGCGCTGCACGTCGAGATAGAAGTCCTTCTCCAGAATGCGGGGGTGATCGCCGTTCGCCGGATACAGGTTCGGGACGCGCACGCTCGAGTTGAACCAGAACAAAGGAAAGTTGCTCTCGATCCCGCCGCGAAATGCGAGGTAGCGATAGGGATCGTTCATGCCGTCGTAGACGGCGAGGCAGGCGAGGTGCGGTGGATTCTGGATTCCCATGAACCACTGCGACATGCAGTAGTAGGACTGGCCGATGCCCGCGACCTTGCCGTTCGACCACTTCTGCTTCGCGATCCATTCGATGACGTCGTACAGGTCCTGCTGCTCCGCGCGGGAGAGGAAACCGAATTCCCCGCCGGAGATCCCGGTGCCGCGCACGTCTGCGTGCACGTAGGCGTAGCCCTGTTCGACGTACCAATCGATGGGTCCGGTTTCGCGCCACAGGAACATCGGTCGCGGCGGCAGCTCGTTGTTGTCGTAGCGGTAGGGCGAAGCCGCGAACAGCGCCGGAAACGGCCCGCTGCCTTCCGGACGATAGATGCGTACCCCGATTTTCACGCCGTCCCGCACCGGGACTTGCACGTCTTTTTCGTGGATCATTTTCGATACCTCTCAGATCTTTTCACCGATCAGGTACTCCTCCGCAACCAGCCGCACCGCCGGAGCATCCATCTGCACGAAATTCTCCTCGTCCTTGCGCATCATCGCCGGAACCGGTCCGGCGAACATCGCGCGGATGTCTTCGACCCGATCGAAATAGAGTTCGGCCATTCCGTCGAAATCGGGCTCCTCGCGATATTGCGGCACGGCGAAAGTCGCCACGATGCGCTGCATCGCCGTTTCCGCGATCGCTCTGTCCTCGAGCTTCGAGTGATTGTCGAGCCAATAGTCCTTGAATTGCGGGTAGGTCAGATCGCGGCGCCGATATACGGTGCGGATGATCTTGAGCTGCCCGGTCTTCCTGAGGACCCGGGCAGCACCCGGCTTTTCGGACATGAGATATTCATCGGCGAATATCTGCGGCGGAATCTGGTTCGGGTCGACGAAGTTCTTCGCGTCCTCGCGCATCGCAGCGGTCGCCGGCCCCGAAAAAGTCGCGCGGGCGTCCTCGATGTTGTTGAAATAGAGCGCGACCATGCCGTCAAAGGGCGGGGCCGTACCGCCCAAGGCTACTTCTCCTGTCGAGATGCTCGCCACGATCCTTTGCAGCGGAGTCGCTGCTATCGCACGCCGCTCGTGCTCGGCATGCTGCGTGAGCCAGTAGTCCTTGAATTGGGCGAGCGTCAGCTCGGAACGCCGCTTCACCAGGCGTACGATCTTGACCAATTTGGACTTTTGCACGATGGGTCTCCGGCCGGCGCGTTTCATCCCTCGGCGGCCAGGGCGCGCCGGCGGGCGAGCTTCTCCCGGACGAACATCGCAACAGCCAGGCCCAGTCCCGCCGCGTTGATCCAGCGCCCAGCGCCGAAGGCGTTCGCCGGCATGAACAGGCACACGCCCGCGACGCCGTAGCAGACGCGCGCGACCATCCCGAGGGGACCCGCAGCATAACCCATCATCGCCGCGGAAATGAACCAGACTCCCGCGACCGCGAGGAACAAATCGACGGCGATGGAAACCGGGTCGCCCTTCATGAGCAGCGTGCCGGAGAACACGAACAGGAAGGGAATCACGAACAGCGTCCAGCCGAACGCCATCGCCACCCAGCCGGTGCGGTTGGGATCCGCGCCGGCGAGATTCGCCGCGACGAAGGCGGCGATCGCCACCGGCGGGGAGATCATCGACAGGGAGCCGTAGTACATGATGAACATGTGCGCGGCCATAGGATCGATGCCCATCTTGACGAGCGCGGGCGCCACCAGCGTCGCGAGCACGATGTAGACGCCCACCGTCGGCAGGCCCAGCCCCAGGATGATGTTGGCGATGGCCGAGAGCACGAGCAGCGCGACCAGGCTTCCGCCTGCGAGAAGGATCAGCACCAGCGTGAGCGTGAATCCCACACCCGAGTAGTTGAGCGCGCCGATCATGATTCCGGCCGCAGCGCCGAGCATGAAGAGATCGAGCACCGAGGTTCCCGCATCGCGCAGCATCACGTACAGGTCGCGAAAGCCGATGCGCTTCCCCCGGAAAGGAAGGAGAACGCCGAGCGCGAGCACGATCGCGGTCGCGACCAGCCCCGCCAACTCGGGCTCGTAGTTGAGTCCGAACAGGGCGTAGACCAGGGCCACGAGCGGCAGCGTGAAATACCAGCCTTCCTTCAGGACCCGCGACAGCCTCGGGATCTCCTCCTTCGGCATCGGCAGGATCTTGCTCTTCGCCGCCTCCAGATCCACCTGGATGAAGAGCGCGACATAAAAGAGAAGCGCCGGTATGACCGCCGCCAGGGCGACTTCGTAGAAAGGCACCTGGAGAAACTCGGCCATGATGAAGGCCGCGATCCCCATGACGGGCGGCGTGATCTGGCCCCCGGTCGAGGCGCAGGCTTCGATCGCGGCCGCGAGATGGGGCCGGAATCCGGCGCGCTTCATCAGCGGAATCGTCACCGTGCCCACCGTCATGACGTTCGAGACGATGTTGCCGGAGATCGATCCGAACAGGGACGAGCCCACGATGGCGATCTTCGCCGGACCGCCGCGGTACTTTCCCATGAGCGCCATGGCGATGTCGGTGAAGAAGGTCGCGCCGCCCGATTTGAAGAGCACCTGGCCGAAAAAGACGTATACCACCACCACGGTCGCGATGATCTTGATCGCAATCCCGAGAATTGCGCTCGAATCCCACACGAGGTAGTAGGCGAGGCGCGGCAGCGGAATCGAGCGCGCTGCGAACTCGCCCGGCAGAGTTCCCCCGAACATCGCGAGCAGGATGAAAGCGAGCGTTGTGTAGAAAAGCGCCTCACCGGAAGTGCGGCGCAAGCCTTCGATGAAGAGCACGAGCAGCGCGCCCGCCGCAAGGAGGCCGTCCCAGGGCTGCTTCGAGGTGAGCTCGGAGAGGCTCGCATAGCGAATCGCGAGGTAAGCCGACGCGGCGAAGCCGGCGATCGCCGCAGCGAGGTCGTACCACGGCACGCCGCCGGTCCGCCCGCGTTCTCCTCGCGCCGACACGTGCAGGAACACCAGCGGCGTCGCGATCGCCAGCAGCCCGGCCAGATACTGTTCGGTATAGAGGGAGAGTCCCGCCATGCGGAACAGATCCGCGGACAGCGCGATCGCCCCGCAGGTAAGCAGGACCGCCAGTACGTTTATGAGTCTCCCCATTCGACGCAACTCTAGCGACAGCGGCCGGCCTGCGCAATCCCGATTCGTTGTTTGCCGCGCTGCCCGAGAAAAAAGTTGAAGCCGGCCGCGGTAACGTGGCAATCTACGCGGGAAGGAGGCGACATGAAACTACGACTCACGGCGCAGCTCGCGTGTCTCGCGGCATCGTCCTTGTTCGCGACGGCCCACGCGCAGCAGGGTCCTTCGGCGGGCTCAGGGCAGGCCCCTTCGACGGGCTCAGGGCAGGTCCCTTCGACAAGCTCAGGGCAGGTTTTTCCGAGCA
>DATDGA010000017.1:0-3193 GCA_036522335.1 Burkholderiales bacterium | reverse complement strand
GTCGTAGTACGCGATCAGCGGTGCAGTCTGGTCTTCGTAGACGGCGAGCCTGGTTCGGATCGTCTCTTCTTTGTCGTCGGGGCGCTGGATCAGCGGCTCACCGGACACGTCGTCAACGCCCGGGACGCGCGGCGGCTTGGAGATGGTATTGTACGTGCGGCCCGACGCCTCGTGCGTCCAGCGGCTGGTGAGCCGCTCCGTGAGCACGTCGCGGTCAACATCGAACAGCACCGCGACCGCAGACTTCTTCTTGCGGCGCAGCAGGTCGTCGAGCGCCTGCGCTTGCGCAACCGTGCGCGGGAAACCGTCGAGGATGACTTGGCCCGGCGCATCCAGCACCGGCTCCATCATGCGAATGATCAACTCGTCAGGGACGAGCGCGCCGCGGTCCATGAACGACTGCGCCTCGAGCCCGAGCGGCGTCTTGTCGCGCTTGTTCGCGCGCAAGATGTCGCCCGTCGAGATCTGGCGGTAGCCGAAGCGCTCCTCGAGCACCTTTGCCTGCGTGCCTTTGCCGGCACCCGGAGGCCCGAGGAAGATCAGGTTCATCGTACGACCACGGTGATGGAGCGAGCACAGCGTGATCGCGCCGCGCCCGGACTTTCGTTGCGAGCTCGGACCTGGGGGCCCCACGCAAAGCGTGGGGGGCGCGCAGCGCGAGCGGAGCGCCTCACTTATTGATGAACCCGCGGTAGTCGCGCATCGCGAGGCGCGCTTCGATCTGCGTGATCGAATCCAAAGCGACGCCGACGACGATGAGCAGCGACGTGGAGCCGATGTAGAGCGACGTCACGCCGACGTCGCGCTGCAGCGACGGCAGGACGGCCAGCACGCCGAGGTAGATCGCGGCGGCGGTCGTGATGCGCACGAGGATCTTGTTGATGTAGTCGACGGTCGGCTGGCCCGGCCGGATCCCCGGGATGAACGAGCCCGACTTCTTGAGGTTGTCGGCGATGTCTTTGGTGTTTACGACGATCGCCGAGTAGAAGAACGTGAATACGACGACCAGGATGAAGTACACGAGGTTGTACAGGAACGAGCTCGGCCCGAAGTACGCCTGGATGAAGTAGCTCAGGTTCCCGGCGAAGCCCTTGCCCTGGCCGTTGGCGCCGCCGAACCACGACAGCGCCTGCTGCGGCAGCAGCAGGATCGAGATCGCGAAGATGATCGAGATGACGCCGGCGTTGTTGAGGCGCAGCGGGATATAGCTCGAGCGGCCGGCGTACATCTTGCGGCCGATCACGCGGCGCGCTTGCTGCACGGGGATGCGGCGCTGGCCCTGGTACATGAACACGATCGACACGATCGTCACCAGCGCGATCGCCAGCCACAGGATCATCCCGAACCAGTTGAGGTTGCCCTTGTTCGCGAGCGAGAACGTCTGGCCGAGCTGGGTGGGGAACCGCAGCACGATGCCGACGAAGATGATGAGCGAGACGCCGTTGCCGATGCCCTTGTCGGTGATCTGCTCGCCGAGCCACATCAGGAACAGGGTGCCGGCCACGAACGCGATGACCGCGTACACGATGAACTGCCACGAGTGGTCGTAGAACACGCCCCCGCGGCTCATCGCGATCGCCATCGACGTCGCCTGGATCGTGCCGAGCACGATCGTCAGCCAGCGCGTGTACTGGCTGATCTTCTTGCGGCCTTCCTCGCCGCCTTTCTTCGCCATCTCTTCGAGCTGCGGGATGACCACGGTCATCAGCTGCATGATGATCGACGCGTTGATGTACGGCGTGATGCCCATCGCGATGATCGAAAGATGCTGCAGCGCGCCGCCCGAGAGGAAGCCCAGGAACTGGTAGAACGCGCCCGATTGGATGAGCTGGTTCCACTGCTGCTGGTTCACGTTCGGGAGCTGAACGTGGATCATGAACACGAAGACGGCGAACGCGAAGAAGACGAACAGGATCCGCTTGCGGATGTCCGGGACGGTCAGCGCGTTGCGAAGCGTGTTGAGCACGAGTAGTGCTACTTAGCCTCAGGCGTTTCGGTTGCGGCGTCGCCGAAGTCGGCGCCCACCGCCGCCAGCGCTTCACGCGCCGACGCCGAGAACAGGATGTCGCGGAACTTCAGCCCCGCCGGCAGCGCGCCGCCCAGCTTCTTCGACTTGGTCGAGCCGCCGAGAATCTTCACACCGTCTTTGGCGCTGCTGAGCTTGCCGTGTACCTTGAGCGACTGCGGGCTCACTTCGATCGAAGCGTCCCAGCCGTTGAGGTCGCCCACGTTGAGCACCGCGTAGGTCTGGCGGAAGTGCCCGATGTCGCGCGCCTTCTGCGAGAGACCGCGTGCCATCGGCAAGCGCCGGTTCCACGGCGTCTGGCCGCCTTCGAACGCGGGGCCTTTGCCGCCGCCCGAGCGCACGGTCTGGCCCTTGCCGCCTTCGCCGCCGGTCTTCACCATGCCCGAACCGTGCCCGCGCCCGACGCGCGTGCGCTTCGGGCGTGAATGCGCGTTCGGCTTGAGCGTCGCGAGCGAGAACCCGCCCGGGGTCGCCGTCGCGATCGCCGGCGCCGTCGTCTTGGTGGTTTTTGCTTTAGCAGCCATGGCTAGGCGTACAATTCCCGGACCGTCTTGCCGCGCAGCTGCGCGACCTTCTCGGCCGTCTTGAGTGAGCTGAGCGCTTCGAACGTCGCGAGCACGACGTTGATGGGGTTGTTGGTCCCCAGCGACTTGGTGACGATGTCGTGGATGCCGGCGAGCTCCAGCACCGCGCGCATCGCGCCGCCCGCGATCACGCCCGTACCGGGCGAGGCCGGCTTGAGCATGACGTGACCGGCGCCGACTTGCACGTTGACCTGGTGCGGGATCGTCTTCTCGATCATCGGCACGGTGATGAGCGCCTTGCGGGCCTGCTCGACGCCCTTGCGGATCGCTTCGGGGACTTCGCCGGCCTTGCCGATCGCGAAACCGACGCGGCCCTTCTTGTCGCCGACGACGACCAGCGCGGAGAAGCTGAAGCGCTTACCGCCCTTGACGACCTTCGCCACGCGGTTGATGCGGACGACGGCCTCTTCGAAGCCCTGGTTGTCGCGGTCGCGACCGCCTCTGTTATACATTAGTTGCGTCCCTTCGGGACGCAACGCGGAACGAGCGCCACACGTGGCGCCTCCGCAGCCGGCCCGATTACGATGGTGGTGTTGCCAATAGCCACGATAATCAGAATTCCAATCCGGCGTCACGCGCCGCT
>DATDGA010000016.1:0-4154 GCA_036522335.1 Burkholderiales bacterium | reverse complement strand
CGAACGCATCGAGAAGGGTCGCCGGATTCGGCGCGAGGTCTTGGGGGCCGAGCACGTCGACCGAGAATTGCTGGGCGCGGTCTGGGTGCGAGGGGCTTTCGCACAAGGAGCGCAGCATGCTCTGCACGGTTTCTTTACTCGGGAACGTGCCGCTGATCCTTTGCAGCACATATTTTTACAACCTCTGCGCTTCGGTGAAGCGGCTCTTGCGCATCGGGCGGTCTCCTTTGCGAGCGAGTTTGATCCAAACGTACGGCGCGAGCCCGTGGAAATAAGCCGTAAGGTGTAGCGCCCGAAGCCGGCTTAATCCCGTGCACGGTCCCGCGCCAGTGGGCTACTTGGTGCGCGCGGTACCGCACGACGGCAGTCGGCGGCCGCGACTCGCCGCCGTGCTGGTACGTGAGCCCGAAGAATCGTACCGTGAGGCGAGCGAATCGGCGGCCGGCGAAGCGTAGGGAATTCCCCACTACTACCGGACCGGCGCGACCTATTATAGGACCATGCAATGCCGCACCTTCGTTTCGACGACCAACCTTGCTGCTGCTTTGACCTTCGCGATGCTTGCCGTCGGATGCGGCGGCTGCTCCGCGACGGTGCCATCGAGCGGCGGTGCTTCGACCGCGACCGCGCCACCATCCCCGCTACCGGCCTCGGCCACGACATCGGTCACCGTGGGCAGCTCCTCGGCTACCGCATCGGTCGGTCCCGTGGCCGGCGGCTACAGTGCTTCCATCACCGTTCCGCCGGCATCCGCAACTGCGACGCTCTCGATAATGCTGGGCTCGACGCAGCCGGCTGGGACGCCGGCCGTGCAAGATGTGCGCCGCATGCCGCGCACGATCGGCGGCACGGGCACGACCCCGGTCGCCTATATGACGCTGACGTCGAACGCGACGCTCACGTTCGGCGCAACGCCCACGTTCTCGTTCACGTTCCCGGCGGGCGCTGCCGTTCTCGGAACGGTCAGCTACGTTGCGCTCTACGATCCCACGGCCACTCCCCAAACAGGGTGGAACACCATCGCCGGCCCCGGGACGGTCAGCGGAAACACGATTACGTTCCCTGCGTCGAGCACGAGCTTGCAGCTCAAATCGGGCGTTAGCTACGATCTCGTGCTGTGCAGCGTCCTCTCGGCGCTGCCGACGCCGTCGCCGGTCCCAACCGTGACGCCGTCACCGACAGCTGCGCCGAGCGCGACACCGTCACCCGCGCCCACAGCGACGCCGTCACCGTCACCACCGCCGCCGACCCCGTCGATCGGGACCGCGTTCGGCGTCAATCCTAGCGGCGACATCGCGGCAATCCCGCCGGTCGGGCGAGACAGCTCGGGTAACGGCGGCTACAGCGCGGTTCTCGGCTATCCGCCGAGCGACGCGAACCACGTCATCGTCAACGCGACCGCGTATGCCGTGCAGGACTCGGCGCCGCTGGGAACCGGCATTGTCTACGAGTTGACGTTGACGCCGTCGAATCAGGCGGGCAGCACCGCGCCGGTGACATTCCGAACTGACGCATCGACGATCAGCCTCGACAGCTCGCTGTTGGATTTGACGAAGTTCTACACGATGACGGTCAGCGGGGGAAACTCCACGGCCACACCGCCGCCGCCGCGCAAGCCGAGAATGGGTTTTCCCGGGACGTTCCTCGACTTCGCGTCTCCGTTCCAGGCCATGACAGTGGCGAATGGCGCAACCATCACGGTGCAGATCTGGCAGCAGTAGGGCCGACGTACGCGATCCGCGGCGCGTCCCTCGGCATCGACGTTCCGGAGAGGCGGCACAAACGATCGCACCTCGCCGAACGTCATGCCTGCAGAAGTAGCACACCATGCGACGTCAGCCAGCCGCGGCAGCATCGGGCGCCCGGCGCGCTCGCGCGAACGCGTCAGGCTCCGCGCCATCGAACCAAGATGGCGGCCAACACCGCGGCGTGCGCATTCGGCGACCAGCTGATGCTCGCTGCTCGTACCGACTTTGCGATGCAACGATTCAACCTGCGTCCGCACCGTGTTTATACGACCGGCCAGTCTGGTCAGCAATTTGATTTTTCGATCGACCCTCGAGCAGGTGGCGAAGCACATATCGCTCTGCAGGCGTCAACGTCGAGAGCACCGGATCCATCAAAACCTGAGCCCGTCCACGGATACGGCGGCCAATGAACGAGCGCGGGAAATGGGCGCGAATCATCGCCACCGCTCGATCTAGGTGCGCGCCTCCCGCACCGCGCCCGGGCGTTGCGTCCAGTTCGAGCAGCGCCAGGGCCTCTCGCCATAGATCGGCAGGAGCGAAACGATTCGCCTAAGTACGCGTAGACGTCGGCGGGATGCAAGAACGCGATTCGCTCGTCGACCTTCGTCGCGTTCCAATCCACCGTCGACGCAAGCTCGTCGACGCCTACGTGGACGTCGCCCTCGTCGAAGCATCGATTGCCGGCGGAGCGGCGTCGGCCGCGATAACGCTGGCATGCTTGTACGCGCCGGTGCTCCTCGAGCGCGGCCGAGGTGAGGAAGCCGGCGGCACATTCAACGGGTCAGCGCAACAGGCCGATAAAAGCTGACGGAGGTGTTGCGCATGGCCCAGCTAGGGCGCCCGGGTTTGCCGCCGCAAAAAAAGGCCGAGCTTTGGAGGCGTTGGAAACAGGGCGAGTCCCTGAGCGATATCGCTCGCGCGCTGGAGAAGGGCAATGGGTCGATATTTGGCGTCCTTCGGCTGCGAGGTGGAATCGCACCGGCGGTTCGCCAACGATCCCGCCTTGCGCTAACCTGCGAGGAACGCGAGGAGATATCGCGCGGGATAGCAGCTGGTCTTCCTCTCCGGACGATCGCGGCGAGCATTAAGAGGGCGCCCTCAACGGTCAGTCGCGAAATAATCAGAAACGGCGGCTTGGCCCGCTACCGCGCTGCTGAAGCCGACGAAAACGCATGGGACCAAACGAGACGTCCCAAGAAGTGCTTCCTTGCGACGAACCGGGAGCTGCGGTCGATCGTTTCGGAAAAGCTGCAACTACAATGGTCTCCGCAGCAGATTGCTGGGTGGCTGAAAACGGAGTTCCCGAAGAGCCGCGAGCTCCAGATTTCACATGAGACGATTTATCGGACGTTGTTCGTTCAAGCCCGAGGTGCCCTAAAAAAGGCATTGCAGCGCCATTTGCGCTCTGGGCGCGTAATGCGCCATGCGCGCACGGCCACGCGCAAAGGTCAGACCCGATATCAAATCGTCGATGCGGTTTCAATCCGTGAGCGTCCCGCTGAGATCGCGGACCGTTCTGTTCCTGGCCATTGGGAAGGTGATCTGATTTGCGGCGCTCGCAATACTCACATCGGAACGCTTGTTGAACGGCAATCTCGCTTTACGCTGCTCCTCAAGATACCCTCGAAGGACGCTCGATCCGTTGCCAAGGCGATGAGCCGACAAGTCCGCAAGCTTCCAGCCTTGCTGCGCCGATCCGTAACGCTCGATCGCGGACCGGAATTCGCAGCGCACAAGAAGTTCAGCGTGGCAACCGACGTCAAGGTGTATTTCTGCGATCCGAAGAGTCCCTGGCAGCGCGGGACGAATGAGAACACCAATCGCCTCCTCCGACAATATTTCCCGGATGGGACAGATCTCTCTCAATTTTCTCAGGCGTATCTCGATCGAATCGCGCTGCGGCTGAACGAACGGCCTCGGAAGACCTTGCAATATAGAACGCCGGCGAGTAAATTAAATGAGGCGTTGCGCTGACCCATTGAATCCGCCGCGGCTTGTTCCGGCACGTGCGCGAGGCGGTCCGCGCGGGGGCCGTTCCGACCTTCGAGATGACGATGCTCGCGCTTCCCCCCCGATATTGCTACTGACCTGCGGCCGGCCCTGGCCAATCTTGCGGCGCGTCCCGGCGACCGTGTTTAAGAAGCTCTGTGCGCAGCGATCGATGCTTCACTCGCGAAGCGCGATGGGGATGCCGTGCTCGCGCGCGCGCAACGACGGCAGCCGATGCGTTCGCCAAGATCGGCTGGCTGCTGATGGAGGCGTCGTGCCGCGAGCTCGGCGGTGATGTTTCGAGCGCGCTCGCGATCTATCGCCGAACGGGGCGATCGGCGCAGTCGAGCGGCTCAATCGCAAGCGTCGCGGAGTCGCAGCAGGACCGGGACGACTTGGGTCGCTCGCCGCGCGAAC
>DATDGA010000015.1:0-3656 GCA_036522335.1 Burkholderiales bacterium | reverse complement strand
GCGCGTGTCAACGTGGTCGCGAGCGGCGTTCCGGTCGGCTGGGGCGAGCCGGTCTACGGCAGGCTCGACTCCGACATCGCCGCGGCGATGATGGGCATCAATGCGGTGAAGGGCGTGGAGATCGGAGCGGGATTCGCATCGATCGGGCAGAAAGGCTCGGAGCACGGCGACGAGCTCACGCCCGAAGGCTTCCTCTCGAACAACGCGGGCGGAGTGCTCGGCGGCATCTCGACCGGGCAGGACATCCTGGTGAGCATCGCGCTCAAGCCCACTTCCAGCATCCGCATTCCGCGCCGCTCGATCAACCGCAAAGGCGAGCCGACGACGGTGCAGACCACGGGCCGCCACGACCCCTGCGTGGGGATCCGCGCGACGCCCATCGCGGAAGCGATGCTCGCCTGCGTACTGATGGACCACGCGTTGCGCCACAGAGCACAGTGCGGCGACGTCAAACCGCCCATCGAGCCGATTCCAGGCAGCGCGCGCTAGCGGCTACTGCGCCTTGACCTCGAAGGCGTGGGCGTAAAGGAGCCGCAGGCCCACATCCGTGTTTCCGGCAACTTCTTTCGGATAGCGGTTCCACAGCGTCCTTGCTTCGGCGCGCTTGCCTTGCGCGAGATAGCCGGCCATGCCGGCCGCCATGAGATATTGCCGGTGTCCCGTTGGAAGATCGCTTTGCTGCGCCAAGAGCAACTCGGCGAGCCGCGACATGTCCGGGGCGGAGCGATTCCCGACCGCTTTCATCAGGTCGATCCACTGTCGCTCCTCCGGCGAGAGGTGCGAGCTGCAGGGTCCGCGTTCGATTCGTTCCCAGACCGCTTTTGCGTCTCGAGGAGAAAGCATCGGGTTCAGCGTGCGCGCCAGTTGATAGAGCGAATGGAACCAGATGTCGGAACGCTCGGGTTCGCTGCATTGGATGAGCCTGGCGCGCGTCAGCTCGAGATCCTTCTGGAACTGGCGGGGGATAGCGACGGGCTCGGGCGCCGCCTGCAGCAGGAGATAGTCCCTGGCATACCGTGCCCGGCGTGCGAGCCCCAGAGCCTCGAGGTATTCGTCGCCGTCCATGCTTGATGCCGCGGGCTCGCCTCTTTCCCGCCCTTCGAGCAGGGGAATGATCGGTACGCTGTAAGCAAGCAACCCGGTCAGTTCATCGGCCGTATCCCGCAGGAAACGGTGCTTTGCGGCGTGCACGTCGAGGTAGGGGTAATAGTCGGAATTGGCCGGCACGCCGTACGTCAGGAACATCGGGGCGAGCGACCGCTTTCCACCGAGCCTGCGGACCTCGATGTCCCAGATCGAATTCACGTATGCGCGGCGCAATTCCCTGGCGACGCCAGGGATCGCCGTGACGTCGGCGAGCGGACGCTCGAGCGTTCGAGGATCGCCGGCGACGATCAGCAGATCGCTGGCGGTGGTGGCGTAGATAGCATAGTCGGGAAAGTTCTCGCCGAGCGCGCGCAGCACCGAGGCGACGAGGCTCGCGTCGATCTCGTACAGTTGAAACCACTGCACCAGGATTCCATCCGGATTGAGGTGGCGGCGCGCCAGTCGGTAAAATTCGGCGGTGAACAAGCTCGACACTCCGCTGACCCAGGGATTGGACGGCTCCGAGACGATGATGTCGTACTTGCGATTGTGGGTCGAGAAGAACGTCTTCGCGTCGTCGAAGACGATGTGGCTGCGCGGATCGGCAAAGGCGTTGGCATTGCGCGGAGCAAAACGGCGCGACGCCTCAGCCATGACCGGTTCGATCTCGATGGTTTCGACCGAGCGGAGCGCGCTCGAACCAAGGAGGGTGTGCGTCGTCAGGCCCGTGCCGATTCCGATGACCGCGGCGCTCGCCGCGTCCGGCCTGTAGGTCAGGGGAATCGCCGCGGTGAGCGTCATCGTAATTTCGTCCGAGACGCGTGGGCCGTCGGGATCCATGTTGATCGCGCCGTCGGACTTGCCATTCGTGCGGAGGCTCCGGTCGGTGCCGAAGTCCATGAGACTGACGGTGGTCGTTTTGCCGTCGCGATGGAAGAGCATGGTCGCGTCGCTCGCCGAATACAAATCGCCGCGGCGGAAGACGCCGGAGGCCATCTTGTACGCGTCGAGCTGCACTCCGGCGAGCACCGCGGTGAAGCAAGCGAGCGAGGCGGCCGCCGCGCCCAGACGCAGGCGGGGCGCGTCAGCAACGCGCCACAGAAGCGCGAGGCCCAGGCAGGCATCGAGCGCGGCGCCCGCCGCGATCAGCCCCTTCAAGCCGAGGACGGGCATGCCGATGTGCGCCGCGAAAAATACGCCGAGGATGGAGCCAAAGGTGTTCGCCGAATACACGGCGCCGATCGACTTTTCCCCTTGGCCGCCGCGCAGCAGTGCATAGGTGATGAGCGGCAGCGTGATCCCGGCGCAGAAGGTCGCCGGGAACATGATGGCGAGTGCAATGCCGTGACTGGAGAGCAGGAACAGCGTGTATCCGGTTTCCGTCTTCGCGAGCGCATTCATCGCGGCCTGCATCGCGCCGAACATCTGGCCGTAGAGCGGCAGCGTGGCGAGCGCGAGCAAGCCCATCGCCACCAGGACGACGCCGAGAAACCGTAGCGGGTCGCCGATCGAGTCGATGCGACTGCGCACCCAGTAGCCCCCGCAGGCGATGCCGAGGATGAACGCCGAAAGCATCAGCTCGAACGAGTGGGTCGAGGAACCGAGGACGAGCGAAAGCATTCGGATCCAGCCGATCTCGAAGACGAAAGAGGCTGCGCCTGTGAGGAGAGCGACGGCGAGGAGAATTCGGAAAGGCGTCCCCGTTTCGGGGTCCCGCCTTGCGTCCCGCCGATCCCCCATGGGCTGCTCAGTGTCGCCGGCGAGCAGCCATACGACGGCGGCAAGGGCGAGATTCAGGGCGCCGGCAGTCTGCACGGTTCCGGGCAGCCCGAACCTTTCGATCATGACGAATCCGCTTGCCAGCACGCCGATCGCTGCCCCGAAGCTGTTGGTGAAATAGAGCATCGCGAGCGATTCGCCGGGCGCTGCCGGATAGCGCCGGATGAGCCCCGCACTCATGAGCGGGAACGTCATGCCGAGCAGCACCGACTGCGGCAGGATCAACAGCCCCGCGAGCGTCCACTTGAACAGCGTTGCCGGAACTTCGCCGCCGAGCGCGGGCAAGATACTCGTGTAGGCGGCCTCAGTCGCGGCGACGAAGATCGGGTGGAACGAAAGCGCCGCAAGTCCGATCAAGGCTTCGGCGAACGCGTAGCCGCGTAGGAGATTTTTCCAGCCCGCGGACCACCGGCTGCACAACCACGATCCGATTGCCATCCCCCCCATGAAAAGCGCAAGGACCAGAGCCTGCGCATAGGCCGCGTGCCCGAGAAAGAGTTTGAGGTAGTGGCTCCAGATCGACTCGTAGATGAGTCCGGCGAACCCGGATACGGTGAACAGCAGAAAGAATACGCTGCGGGGGATGCGGCTCATGTGCGGATCGTTGGACCGGGGCTGGGTCGCAGGCGCTGGCATTATACGGGGCGAGCGTCTGCGGGAGCTGGCGTGGGGTTTGATCAGGCCGCGGATGCGTGGAAAATGCTCTCTTGGGAGAAAAAATGAAATTCGCAGTGTGGCTCGGTTTTTCCGTGACGGTGGCACTCGCCGCTTGCCAGACGGTGCAAACGACC
>DATDGA010000014.1:0-11567 GCA_036522335.1 Burkholderiales bacterium | reverse complement strand
GGCAGCAGCGCCTTCATGGAGTACGTCCCTTTGCCTCCGAGTTCCCCTCCTGCAAGGAGTGGCGCGGCAATTTTCCCCGCTTCCATCTGGCGCACCGCCAGCTCTCCCTCGAGGCTCCAGCCGTCGGACCACCTGAGACGGGCGTTCCCGAGCAGCCGGCCGCCAAAGGCGCGGGCTTCGGCCTCGCTCAAGGCAATTTCGTTTCCGGTCACCGTGCCCTTTGCAAGAAAATCGCTGAACGCGAGATCCATGCCGAGGGGCAGGGGAAAATTGTCCGCGGAGATTTCGATGCCCGCCCTTCCGCCCTGGGGCTGCAGCTTCACCGAGAGCTTGGGCTCTGCGCCGTACAACGTAACCGACTGCAAGGCGCCGTCCGAAGATAGGGTGGCATTGAGTTCCAGCGCAGGCAGGTTCAGCTCCGGAATGTCGAGCTTCAGTCCCTTGGCCGATATGCGCTGGACCCCGAGCGACCTGCGGCCGCCTTTGTCCTGCAGGAGGACGCGAAGGAATTCCCGTGGAAAGGTCACGTTTTCGAGTTCGAGATTCTTGAGCGATATCCGGTCCTCCAGAAGGGAGGTGATCTCCGGGGTCGCCCTGATCGCCGCCACGCGCATTTGGGGTTCTTTTCCGATCGCGACTTTCTCGAACTTCAGCTGCGGCAACGGCAGCAGCGTCAGATTGACCGTGCCGATCTTCACCGGCTCGCCGAGCCACGCTTGCGCCGCCTTCTCGTACGGACCGGGTTCCAGCGGCACAAAGGGCAGCGCGGCAATCCCCACGATCAGAATCACCAGCAACATCATTGCGAACTGCTTGGCGAGGCTGCGAGGCTTCCTCTGTGCCCAGAGTTCCCTTGCGGAAAGCGAGGCCTCGCCGGAATCCCGGGCGGTCTCTTCATCGCCCCGCCATGATTCCTCTCCCGCCCTTTCCTTCGCCCGCACCGTCTTGCGGGTTTGTGCGGCCCCCTTGGCCTGCGTCCGCTCCTCATCGCGAGCCTGTCTTTCCTCTTCTTTCGCCAGCTCCTCTTCTTCCTCGGCACGCTGGACTTCCTCTTCGGCTTCGCGACGGGCGCGTTCTTCTTCCTCCCTGCGCCGCTCCTCCTCGCGCTCGCGGTCCTCCGCTTCGCTTCGCGCCTTCTCTTCCTGCACTCGCAGGGAGAGTTCCAGGCCTTCGCGTTCCTCCGCTTCGCGGCGTTCGCGCGCTTCATCTTGGGCGCGACGCCGCAGCTGTTCCTCCCGCCGGGCCCGCTCCCCTTCCTCGCGTTGCGCCCGCTCCTCGGATTCGCGCCTGGCGCGCATCTCGGCTTCGACCTTGGCGCGCGCTTCGGCTTCGATGCGGACCTTTCGCTCGACTTGTTCCCGCTCCTCGCGTTTGCGGCGTTCTCGTTCCTCGGCCTCTCTGCGAACGCGTTCTTCCTCTTCGCGCACGCGGCGTTCGATTTCCTCACGACGCATTCGCTCTTCGACCACTTTGCGTGCGCGCTCTTCCGCCTCGCGTCTCACCCGCTCCTCGGCGTCCCTGCGCACCTTGTCTTCCGCTTCGAGTCGAGATCGCACTTCGGCCTCGCGCCTGGCCTTTTCCTCGTTTTCTCGCCTTTCCTTTTCCTGGATTTCCCTGCGGATGCGCTCCTCGGCCTCGCGCTTGGGGGCCTGCTCCGCATCGATTCGGGCTCGCGCCTCGGCTTCGCGGCGCGCCTTCTCTTCGGCTTCCCTGCGCTGTCGCTCGTCGGCCTCGCGTCGAGCCTGGTCCAGCGCCTCCGCCTGGGCTCTCGCATTCGCATCGAGCCTTGGGCTTGCCTGTGCTGCCAGCCTCGCCTTCTGTTCGGCCTCGGCTCTGGCGCGCGCTGCCGCCTCGGCCCTCGCCTTCGCCACAGCCTCTTCGCGAGCGCGAGTGGCCCGGGCTTGGCGAGCAATTTCCTGGGCCTGCGTCTGCAATCTGCCGTCCTCGTTCACCTTGGCGGCAGGTTTCATCGGAGCCGGAGTGAACGACGTGAAGTCGAGGTCTTCGCCTCCGTCGGCGGGACTCTGTGAAATCGACCCGCGTCCAACCGGCGCACGCGGCGCCTCTTCCTGTTTCCCGACGAACTCGCGCACGTAGCCCTCTTTTTCCATGTACGTTAGGCCTTCGAGGAGTTTGGCCTCGGTCAGCTTCCCCTTCTCCAGCAGCTCGGAAACACTGACCTTGCCGTCGATTTCCTTGAGAATGTTGCGGAGATCCCGCGACAGATTGCTGGTCTTGCCGGTCGCCTCCATCAGGCCCTTGCCGGTCTTGGTGAGGATCGATCGACGATTCATACCTTGAGGGGATTAAGTATTCTCATGCGAGGCCGTTCCCGCCAAAATTTATTGGCTGCCTATTATAGGCAAGTCGGGGGTTCGCAGGGCGCACCGCCTCGGATCGCCTCGAGGCAAAAACCCATTTACATCTCGGCGGACCGCTTCTTGCGGCTCGCTAGCCGACCGGGGTTCCATACCCGCCGCCGCCGGGTGTCTCGATCACGAAACTGTCCCCGGAATCCATGTCGATCTGGTCGCAGGCTTGCAGCTCGACGACCGTGCCGTCGGCACGTTGCACCCAGTTGTGCCCCGTCTTGCCGGGGGAGCCGCCCGCCATTCCGTAGGGCGCGACCCGGCGATGTCCCGAGAGTATCGCAGCGACCATCGGGTGCAGAAAGCGCATCCGCCGGACAGCGCCGTCGCCCCCACGCCAGCGCCCCGCGCCGCCGCTTCCGAGGCGGATCTCGAAGCTTTCAAGGAGCACCGGGAAACGCCACTCCAGCACCTCCGGGTCGGTGAGGCGTGAATTGGTCATGTGCGTCTGGACGACATCCGTGCCTTCGAATCCTTCGCCGGCTCCGGATCCGCCCGCGACGGTTTCGTAGTACTGGAACCTCTCGTCCCCGAAGGTAAAATTATTCATCGTGCCACACGAAGCCGCCATCACGCCCAGCGCCCCGTAGAGCGCGTCGGTGATGCACTGGGAGGTCTCCACGTTGCCGGCGACGACCGCCGCCGGATAGTGCGGCCTGAGCATCGATCCTTCCGGAATGATCACCTTGAGAGCCTTGAGGCAGCCCGCGTTCAAGGGGATCTCGTCGTCAACGAGCGTGCGGAACACATAGAGCACCGCGGCCATGCAAACCGCCGAAGGGGCATTGAAGTTGTCCGGGAGCTGGGGCGACGTCCCGGTAAAGTCGATCGTCGCCTCCCGCATCTTGCGGTCGATCGCGATCCGCACGCGGATCACGGCGCCGTTGTCCATGGAGTAGCTGAACTCACCGTCTTTGAGCGCTTCGATCACCCGCCGCACCGCTTCCTCGGCGTTGTCCTGCACGTGCTGCATGTAGGCGTGCACGACTTCGAGTCCGAAGTGCTGCACCATGCGCTGCAGCTCCCGCGCACCCTTCTCGTTCGCGGCGACCATGGCCCGCAGGTCCGCCATGTTCTGTTCGATGTTGCGAGCCGGGTAGCGGCCCGAGGACAAGAGCGCGACAGTTTCCTTCTCTCGCAGCCGGCCCTGCTCGACCAGGAGAAAGTTGTCGACGAGCACGCCTTCCTCCTCGATCACCCTGCTCCACGGCGGCATGGATCCCGGCGTGATGCCGCCGATGTCCGCGTGATGGCCGCGTGAGCCGACGTAGAACAGGACCTCCGCGCCGGCTTGGTCGAACACCGGCGTGATCACGGTGATGTCGGGAAGATGGGTGCCGCCGTTGTACGGGGCGTTCAGGACGTAGACGTCGCCGGGCTTCATCATGCCCCGGTTCTCACGGATCACGGTGCGGATGCTCTCTCCCATCGAGCCCAGATGCACCGGCATGTGCGGAGCGTTGGCGATCAGCTCGCCGTGCTGATTGAACACGGCGCAGGAGAAATCGAGCCGCTCCTTGATGTTGACCGAATAAGCGGTGTTCGCCAGGCGCAGGCCCATCTGCTCGGCGATGGACATATACAGATTGTTGAAGACTTCGAGCCGGACCGGATCGGCGCGGGTGCCGATTGCCGCCGTCCGCACGAGCGACTCGACGCGCTCGATCACCATGTGGTCGAGGTTGGTGACCTCCGCGCGCCACCCGGGCTCGACCACGGTGGTGGCGTTGCGCTCGGCGATGACCGCCGGTCCCGCGATGCAATCCCCGGGAGCGAGGCGATCGCGCAGGAAAACCGGAGTACGGTGGGAGCGCCCTCCGCTGTGCATGGTGACCCACTCCACGGCTTCGGCCGTACCGCTGCCGCGTGCTTCGACCGGCGCAACCCCGGGCGGCGCCTCCGGCGCGCCGATTGCCTCGACCGAAACCGATTCCGCGATGAGGCTTCGACCGGGCATCAGGAAACTGTAGCGCTCGCGGTAGGCGGTTTCGAACCGCGCCACCATTTCATCAAGGCTGCCGAAACCGACGACCAGGGCCGAATCGGTCCCGTCGTAACGCAGATGCACGCGCTTCACCGCGCGCACGCGATCCCCGGTGATCCCTTGGGACACCAGTTCATCGCCGGCCTTTGCGGAGAGTCGCTCGAGCGCGCGCTGAAGAACCGGGAGGTTGTCCACCTCGAGCTTCACCTCCACCGCCTCCTCGCGCATCGCTACCGTGTCGGCAAGCCCCATGCCGTAGGCAGAGAGCACTCCCGCGAGCGGATGAATGAATACGCGAGTCATGCCGAGCGCGTCGGCGACCAGGCAGGCATGCTGGCCCGCCGCGCCGCCGAAGCAGCACAGCGTGTACTCGGTGACGTCGTGCCCGCGCTGCACCGAGATCTTCTTGATCGCCTCGGCCATGTTGCCGACCGCGATCTCGATGAAGCCTTCCGCCACCTGCTCGGGGCTGCGCGCGTCGCCTGTGACCTCGCGGATTCGTTTCGAGAGCGCGGAGAATTTCTCGCGCACCGTCGCGTCGTCGAGCGTAGATCCGCCGTCCGGGCCGAACACCGCCGGAAAATACCTCGGCTGGATCTTGCCGAGCATCAGGTTGGCGTCCGTCACCGTCAGCGGGCCGTTCCTCCGGTAGCTCGCCGGCCCCGGATCGGCGCCCGCGGAATCCGGGCCCACGCGGTAGCGCGATCCGTCGAAATGCAGGATCGACCCGCCGCCCGCGGCGACGGTGTGAATGCTCATCATCGGTGCGCGCATGCGCACCCCCGCCACCTGGGTCTCGAACGCGCGCTCGAATTCGCCGGCGTAGTGGGACACGTCGGTCGAAGTTCCGCCCATGTCGAACCCGATGATTTTTCCGAAACCCGCCGCGAGAGAGACTCTCACCGCGCCCACCACTCCGCCGGCCGGCCCGGACAGGATGCTGTCCTTGCCGGCAAAGCGGCGTGCGTCGGTGAGGCCGCCGTTCGACTGCATGAACATGAGCCGCACGTTCTGCATCTCGGCGGCCACGCGCGCCACGTAGCGCTGCAGGATCGGAGACAGATACGCGTCGACGACGGTGGTATCTCCCCGCGACACGAGCTTCATGAGCGGGCTCACCTCGTGCGATACGGACACCTGCCCGTAGCCGATGGAGCGCGCGAGTTCGGCCACCTGTTTCTCGTGCCGCGGATAGCGGTAGCCGTGCATGAGCACGATCGCGATCGAGCGAAAACCCTCGGCGTGGGCCGCGAGGAGATCGGCGCGGGTGCGCTCGGCGTCCAACGGCGCGAGGACCTCGCCCCGCGCGCCGATGCGCTCGTCGATTTCGACGACCTTCCTATACAGCAGCTCGGGAAGGACGATATGACGGTCGAAGAGGCGCGGCCGGTTCTGGTAGGCGATGCGCAGGGCGTCGCGAAAGCCGCGGGTGATGAACAGCACCGTGCGTTCGCCCTTGCGCTCGAGAAGCGCGTTGGTCGCGACCGTCGTGCCCATTTTCACCACGTCGATCTCGTTGCCGGGAATGGGCGCACCGGGCGGCGTGCCCAGCACTCGACGGATTCCCTCGACCGCGGCGTCGCGATACCGCCCGGGATCCTCGGAAAGGAGCTTGTCGGTGACGATGCGGCCGTCCGGGGCGCGCGCGACGATGTCGGTAAAGGTGCCCCCGCGGTCGATCCAGAATTGCCATCGAGCCACCGACTGGCTGCCCTCGGACCGGATCATCCGACAGGATCGACCGCGAACGCCCTGGGCTTCTCGCCTCGCTGCCGAATCTCCCACATGGTGGTGTACGCCGACTCGACATTGCGCCTGAAGCGGTCTGTGTCGAACAATGGCGACGTGGAGCGATTGCGCTCCAGTTTCCGGCGAATTTCGCCGAGCCGTCGTGGGTCAGAGGCAAGGGCCATGGCCAGCGCCTCGTACTCTTCCAGGCTCCGTGTAACCAATTCCGGCAGCCCCACCGCACGCAGCAGACTGCTCCCCACCCGGCCCGCGAAAGTCGTTCCGGCACAGGTCAACACCGGCAGGCCCGCCCACAGCATGTCGCCGGTGGTGCCATGGCCGTTGTACGGAAGGGTATCCAGGCACAGGTCGGCCAGACGGCAGCGCGCACGGTACTCGGCGACCGCCACGCGTGAAGCGAAAACCAACCTGAGCGGATCGACGCCCCTGGCCTTTGCTTCCTTCCTCAGATTTTCCCCGGCAGCAGCGTTGTCCTTCAGAACCCACAAGACGCTTCGCGGCACTTTCTTGAGAAGGCGCATCCAGACATCGAACATGGCCGGTGTGAATTTGTAGCTGTTGTTGAAGCAACAGAAAACGAAACCGGTCTCGGGTAGACCGAGCTCCAGACGGGTCGGCGTCGACGCGGCAATTTCTCTCTTCGAATCGTTTACCTGGTAGGACTCGGGGAGACAGACGACTTTCTCCGAATAGAACGCCTTGTGCTCCTCCGGGAGCACGAATCTGTCCGCGATCAGGTAGTCCATGAACTCCGCAGCCATGGTTCCGGGATAGCCCAGATAGCCGACCTGTATGGGCGCAGGCCGGCACGCCAGGATTTCCGGACGGCAATCCTTGGTGTAACCCATGAGGTCTATGGCAATGTCCACCTCCAGGGCACGAATCAACCTCGCGGCGCTCTCATCCGTTTCGGCGCTGACGTCCAGCAACTGGTGGAAGCTCTTCGCCATCCTCGTCCGCATTTCGCTTCCAACGTCGCCCCCGAAGGGCACACCGATAATTTCGAATTTCGAGCGATCATGAAGCTCCAGCAACTCGGCGATGCAGTGCGCCACGGCGTGCTCACGAAAATCGGCAGACAGATAGGCCACTCGTATCCTCGGATGCTCATATCGCGGAATCTCGAGCGAGTGCGAGACTCGGCCCGGTATTCGGTCCTGGACGTAGCGCGCCGTGCACAGCTTCTGCTCTTCAAGATCCTCCGACACGGTAATGAAGGTATAGGGATCGACGACCGATCTCCCTGCCCTGACGTGTGCTCTGAGAGACCGAATCCGTGTATCGAGGTCTCTCCAGTCGCAAATCATCATCTGGCTGTGGACCAATGCGCCCGGCGTGTATTTTCGGTCGGGATCGAGTTTCAACGCCTTCTCAGCCGAGGCAATCGCTTCTTCATGGCGACCGAGCGCGCTAAAGACGCCACCGAGATTGTGGTGAGCGTCGCTGAGATCGGGCTTGAGCGAGATCGCCTTTTCGCACGCGGCGATCGCCCTATCAAACCGTTTTTGCGCCGAGAAGGCTGCGCCGAGATTGGCATGCGCTTCGGCGCGATCGGGCCTCAATGAAATCGCCCTCTCGTAACACGCTATCGCTTCGTCCAATCGCCTCTGTTCTTGATACGCCATGCCGAGATTGACCTGCGCTTCCGCATAGTCTGGCCTTATCGCAAGGGCTCTCAGGTGGCATTCGATCGCTTCACCCAGCAAGTTCTGCTGCCGGTAAGCCGCACCGAGATTGTTGTGCGCCTCCGCGAAGTCGGGACTTATCGAAAGGGCCCTTCGGTGACACGCGACCGCTTCATCCAGACGCCCCAGGTCCTGCAGCGCCGAGCCAAGACTGGTGTGCGCACCGGCGTCATCCGGCTTCAGAGCGATGGCTTTCTCATGGCATGAGATCGCCTCGTCGAAACGCTTGAGCTGCTGGTAGGCTATGCCCAGATTCGTATGCGCCTCGATGTAATCGGGGCTGAGTAGCAACGCTGCCTTGAAGCACTCGATCGCTTCAATGTGGCGACCCAGGATATCGAGCGCAACCCCGAGATTGTTGTGCGCCAGCGCGTGCTTGGGATTGATGGCGAGCGCGGCTCGATAGCAATCGATGGCCTCTTCATGGCGTCCCAAGTCCGCCAGAACGGCCCCCAGATTGTTGTGCACCTCATGATTGCCTGGGGCGAGCCGCAACGCTTCCTTGTAACATTCGATGGAAGCGTCGTACCGCCGCAACACCTTGTAGGCGCGTCCGAGGTTGTTGTGAGCCTGGAAAGACCCGGGCTCGAGCGCAATCGCCTTTCGAAAGAGCGCAATAGCCTCTTCATTTCGCGCCACCTGGAGCAGCGCATTGCCCAGGTTGTTGTATGTCGCCGGCAGGCGCGGGCTGCGCTCCAGCGCCGAAGTAAATGCTTTCACGGCGCCCTCGTGCCTTCCCTGCTGGATCAGCGCGATTCCGAGCAGGTTCAGCGCTTCCCCGAAATCCGGGAACGCTCTCGTCACCCGTTCCAGGACGATCTCCGCATTTTTCGGATCTCCGGCCGCAAGGTAGCAATGACCGAGCTGGCAACCCAGTTTTCTTTCCTGCGTTTCCAAATATACTTTTCGCAAAGGCGCGATCGCTTCGGGAAAGCGTCCCTGGAGAAAGAGGCTGGCCCCGAGAAGCCTCGCAACCTCGATGTCGGGAGCGTCATCGGGAGCGGAGGCGCGGGCTGTCTCCTCGGCGGCGCGAAGATCGCCACGTTCGATCGCTTGCCAGCCCTCGGCAAGACGCTTTTGGTGTCGTTCGGCTTTCCCCATGGACTACAGCTACAGCGATGGATGAAGACTCTGATAAGGTGTCGAAATTGATCGGCAAGTATCGCACACAACACTTTCTCTTCCACTGATGGCTACCGAAAGTCTCGACGCGATCGTCGTCGGCGCGGGCGTGGTCGGCCTTGCGGCTGCACGGACCCTTGCGATCGCCGGCCGCGAAGTCGTCATACTGGAAAAGGAAAGCACCATCGGCACCGGAACCAGCTCCCGCAACAGCGAGGTGATCCACGCGGGGATCTACTATTCGCCCGGCTCGCTCAAAGCCGAGCTGTGCGTGGCCGGCCGGCTCGCGCTCTATCCTTACCTCGTCGAGCGCGGAATCGCACACCGGCGTTGCGGCAAGCTGATCGTCGCCGGCGATTCGCAGCAGATCGCCGGATTGGAAAAGCTCCATGCGCAGGCAAGGGCCAACGGTGTCTCCGATTTGCGCATGCTTTCGGCGCGCGAAGCCCGCGAACTGGAGCCGGAGCTTACCTGCGCGGCGGCACTGGAGTCGCCCTCCACGGGCATCGTGGACAGCCACGCGTTCATGCTCGCACTGCGCGGCGAGGCCGAAGATCACGGTGCCGCCGTCGCCCTGCGCAGCCCGCTGCTCGCCGGGCGCATCGTGCCCGGTGGAATCGAGCTCGAAGTCGGAGGCGTGGAACCGACGCGCCTGCTCGCTCGTTCCGTGGTGAACTGTGCCGGCCTGTTTGCACAAGGGGTGGCGCGCAGCATCGAGGGATTTCCCGCCGAACGGATCCCGCCCACTCACTACTGCAAGGGCAACTACTTCAGCCTTTCGGGCCGCTCGCCGTTCTCCCGGCTCGTGTATCCAGCGCCCGAGTCGGCCGGCCTCGGAGTGCACCTCACGCTCGATCTGGCCGGGCAGGCGCGCTTCGGCCCGGACGTCGAATGGATCGAGCGCATCGACTACGACGTCGATCCGCGCCGCGCCCAGGTGTTTTACGAGGCCATACGCCGCTACTGGCCGGGCCTGAAGGACGGCAGCCTGCAGCCCGCGTATTGCGGAATCCGGCCGAAGATCCAGGCGCGGAGCGACCCGCCGCGTGATTTCCTGATTCAGGGCCCTGAGGAACACGGCGTCGCAGGGCTGGTCAACCTCTTCGGCATCGAGTCCCCCGGCCTGACCGCCGCGCTTGCGATCGGCGATCGCGTCCAAAGGCTCCTGGATTCCTGATGCGCGATGGGAAACTATTTCCCTTGCGCTATCATTGACGCCGATGCCCGCTTCGCCGATCTACACCACACACGCGATCCGAAAACTCGAGGCGCTTCTCCCGGGCATCCCCAGCCCGATGGAGCGGGCCGGCGCGGCCGCAGCTGAATTCGCGCGCGGACTCTGCGGCGATACTGCAAGAACCATCCTGGTCGTCGCCGGGCCGGGCAACAACGGCGGCGACGCTTTCGAAGTCGCGGCGCATCTCAAGCGCTGGTTCTTCCGCGTCACCGTCGTTTTCGCCGGCGCACGCGACAAGTTGTCGAAAGACGCCCGGGCGGCCCTCGCCAAGTGGGAGACCGCCGGCGGAACGCTTCTGCAAGCCGTGCCGAGAGGCGAGCGCTTCGATCTGGTTGTCGACGGCCTGTTCGGAATCGGTCTCAAGCGCCCGCTGGCGGGGACGCACGCTGCGATCGTGGAGGCGCTGAACGCTCTCGGCACTCCGATCCTTTCCCTCGACGTTCCGAGCGGGATCGACGCGGATACGGGCGCAGTCATGGGCTGCGCAGTACGCGCGAGCCACACCATCACGTTCATCGCGCACAAACCGGGGCTGCTGACTCTGGATGGCCCGGATCACTGCGGCGACCTGAGACTCGACACGCTCGGGCTCGATCCCGCACGACTGCTCGAGCCGGAGGGAACGCTCCTCGACGCGGACGTCCTGAAAACCGCGATCGCGCCGCGACCGAGAAACTTCCACAAGGGCAATGCGGGCAGCGTCGCGGTGCTGGGCGGTGCGGCGGGACTGGTGGGGGCCGCCGTCATCGCCGCCCGCGCAGCCCTCAAGTGCGGCGCCGGACGCGTTTATCTCGGGCTGCTGACGCAGCGCCCTCCCTATGTCGATTACGCGCAGCCGGAGCTGATGCTGCGCAAGCCCGCGGCACTCCTGGAAAAGGGCTTAGCCGACGTCCTTGTCGCAGGGACGGGCATGGGCACGGCGCCCTCGGCGCGGAAGATCCTTCGTGCCGCGCTCGCTTTTCCGGTTCCGCTCGTTCTCGACGCCGACGCGCTCAATCTGATCGCAGCGAACCGGTTGCTCGCCTCGGTGGTCGGCAAGCGCAAGGCGCCCACTCTGATGACGCCCCACCCTGCCGAAGCTGCTCGCCTGCTCGGAGCGACGACGCGCGACGTACAGGCCGACCGCGTCGCTGCGGCGAGATCGATCGCAAAATGCTACCGAAGCCTCGCAGTGCTGAAGGGCAACGGCAGCGTGATCGCCGCGCCGAGCGGAAAATTCTGGATCAATCCTTCGGGTAACCCGGGCATGTCCTCGGCCGGCATGGGCGACGCCTTGAGCGGCATCGTAGCGGCCCTGTGCGCCCAAGGCGCGGACCCCTTGCAGGCCCTTCTTGCCGGAACCTACCTGCACGGCGCCGCCGCCGACGCGCTCGTTGCGGCGGGCTGCGGCCCGCTCGGCATCACCGCCAGTGAAGTCATCG
>DATDGA010000013.1:0-1926 GCA_036522335.1 Burkholderiales bacterium | reverse complement strand
CCAGGCGACGGCACAGGATCGGATGAGCCCAGGCGAGGTTGCTGCCGGTGATGAAGACCAGGTCGGCTTCGGCGAGATCCTCGTAGCAGCCCGGCGGCGCGTCGGCGCCCAGCGTGGCCTTGTAGCCCGAGACCGCGCTGGACATGCACAGGCGCGAGTTGGTGTCGATGTTGTTGGTCCCGATCAGCCCCTTGGCGAGCTTGTTGAAGACGTAATAGTCCTCGGTGAGGAACTGCCCGGAGATATAGAAGGCGACCGAATCGGGACCGTGCTCCGCGATGGTTTCCCCGAAGCGCCGCGCCAGGAAGTCCAGGGTCTCGTCCCATGTTTTTCTCTGGCCGTGTATTTCCGGAAAGAGCCCCCGGAACGATGGATCGGCCTTGTGCAACGACAGGCCCTTGGTGCACAGCCGGCCGAAGTTCGCGGGGTGGGCGGGATCACCTCGGACCGAGGTGATGGTGTTGCCGGAAACCGAGGCAAGGACTCCGCATCCGACCCCGCAGTAGCAGCAGGTGGTCGGGACCTCGGAGATCTCTATGAGTACGAAGCCGTCCTCGACCCTGGCGCGGTAGACCGGGACCTGGACCGCCGCATCCTCGATGCAATGGCCCGAGACGAGGCTGAAGTGCTGCTTGTAGACGGGCGATGCCACGACCAGCTCGCCCTTGAGATCTCCGACGATGCCGCGCGAAAGCACGTTCGCCCTCGAGAAGGGATCGCGGTTGTCCAGCGCGTAGACGCTGTCGTCGCCCAGGCGGAAGATCGCGACCTGCCGCCCGCGCACGAGCGCGCACACGCCGGTGTTCGGGACGATATCCTCCAGGCGGCATGCCTGGATCGCGCTGCCCTCATACGGTTTCAAAGTCTCTTTCCCGTTCTTCGGACCGCGCCGGACGGATCTGGCCGCGCTCGGTGACGAACACCACGTTGCGGTCCGGCTCGTCGCTGTTCACGAAATGGCGGAAGCGCTTCATCACTTCCGGATCGTTGATCGCCTTCTTCCACTCGCACTCGTAGGTGTCGACGAGCCGCTGCATGTGCTCCTCGAGCTCCGCGCCGATGCCGAGAGAGTCCTCGCACACCACCTTGCGCATGTAGTCGATGCCGCCCTCGAGGTTCTCCAGCCAGGTGCTCGTGCGCTGCAGGCGGTCGCCGGTACGGATGTAGAACATGAGGAAACGGTCGATGTACCGGATGAGCGTGGCGTCGTCGAGGTCGGTCGCGAGAAGGTCCGCATGGCGCGGCTGCATGCCGCCGTTGCCGCACACGTACAGGTTCCAGCCCTTCTCCGTGGCGATAACACCGACGTCCTTGCCCTGCGCTTCCGCGCATTCGCGCGTGCAGCCGGACACCGCCATCTTCATCTTGTGCGGCGAGCGGATGCCCCGGTAGCGGTTCTCGATGTTGACCGCCATCGCGACCGAATCCTGCACGCCGTAGCGGCACCAGGTGTTGCCGACACAGGACTTCACGGTGCGCAGGGCTTTTCCGTATGCGTGACCGGACTCGAAGCCGGCGTCGACGAGTTCCTTCCAGACGAGCGGCAGCTGCTCGACGCGCGCGCCGAAGAGGTCGATACGCTGCGCGCCGGTGATCTTGGTATACAGGCCGTACTTCTTCGCCACCTCGCCGAGAACGACCAGCTTCTGCGGCGTGATTTCGCCGCCCGGTACGCGCGGCACGATGGAATAGGTGCCGTCCTTCTGCAGATTGGCGAGGAAATGGTCGTTCGTGTCCTGCAGGGGCGCGAGCCTCGGCTTCAGGATCATCTCGTTCCAGCACGAGGCGAGGATCGACGCGACCGCCGGCTTGCAGATGTCGCAACCCCTGCCCTGCCCGTGCTTCCCGATCAGCTCGTCGAAGGTCTTCAGGCCCTCCACCCGCACAAGATGGAACAGCTCCTGCCGCGAGAACTTGAAGTGTTCG
>DATDGA010000012.1:0-10142 GCA_036522335.1 Burkholderiales bacterium | reverse complement strand
ACCGCGGCGCGCACTCCGGCCCTTCCGCACCGGTCGATGACCCCGGGCACCGTCTGCGCCGGCGTCGCGATCACCGCGAGTTCCACAGCCTGCGGCAGGTGCCCGACCGAGGCGTAGCAGGGCACGCCGCGCACGCTTCCGTATTTCGGATTGACGGCGAACAGCGCTCCCTTGAAGCCCGCCGCCAGCATGTTGGAGATCAGGGTCGTGCCGACCTTGCCGCCCCGTTCGCTCGCGCCGACGATCGCGACCGACGCCGGCTCGAAGAGCGGCGTGAGGTAGTGGCGATTCGAGATATCCGTCGCGACGTCGGCCTTCATCAAATCACCTGCGGCGGTGCATTCCCGCCTACAGTTTCGCACTTCGCTTCAGAGTATGCCCCCTGCCCGGCGGCGACGCGTGCGGGAACGCCGCTCCAGCGGGACAGCGGACGCTTCTACTCGATCACCTTCAATCCGGTCGCCTCGACGACCTTCGCGGTGTTCTCGATTTCCCGCTGGACGATGCCGCGGAATTCCTCCGGCGTCGTGGTGAGAACTTCCGCGCCCTGTCTGGCGAAGCTTTCCCTCACTTCCGGCATCGCGACGGTCTTGAGGAGCGTCGCGCGCAGCTTCTCGCCGACGGCGGCGGGCGCTCCCTTGGGCAGGATGATGCCGTTCCAGGCGCTGTAGCTGAATCCCGGTATGGTCTCGGCGACGGTCGGAATGCCTTCCAGAATCGGCGTGCGCCTCTCCAGGCTGTGCGCAACGGCGCGCAGTTTGCCGCTGCGCACGTGCCCGATCGCGGCGGAGGCCGGCGTGATGGTCCAGTGCGATTCGCCGGTCACTACGGAGAGCACCGAGGCGCCGCCGCCTTTATAGGGGATGTGCACCGACTCGAAGTTGCCGAGCACCTGCATCATGACGCCGGCGAGATGGCTCTGCGAGCCCGGGCCCGCGGAGGCCATGTTGACCTGCCCGGGCTTCGACTTGCAGTAGTCGATCAGCTCCTGCACCGTTTTCACCGGCAGCGACGGCGTCACTACGAGCAGGTTCGGCAGGACGGCGTACATCGAAACGAACTGGAAGTCGTTCAGCGGATCGTAGGAAAGGTGCTTGCGCAGGTTCGGCGCGATGGTCATCCCGGAAGGCGACGCCGAGACGATGGTGTAGCCGTCCGGCGCGGCGTTCTTCGCCATTTCCATGCCGATGAGGCCGGCGGCGCCCGCCTGGTTCTCGATGACGATCTGCTGGCCGAGCGCGTCGCCCATCCTCGCGCCCAGCAGCCGGCCGAGAACGTCGTTCGAGCTGCCCGGGGCGTTGGGCAGGATCATCCGGACCGGGCGGCGGGGATAGTCGTCGGCCTGGGCGAACGCGGCCAGCGAGAACAACCCGAGTACCACGGCCGACAGCAGTCTCGATGCGATGTTCATTCTCTCTCCTCGTTGCGATTCTCGGATCGCCTGTCTAGTACACCCGATTCAGCGGCGGTTCGCCGCGCAGGAGCACCCGCTCGACATTTGTCCACGCACCCTGGAACAGGAGCGCGTAGGACTGGCGCGTGACACCGGCGATGTGCGGCGTCAGGAGCAATCTTCTCGCCGCCTCGCCATCGAGCGCGAGGAGCGGATTGTCCGGCGCGGGCGGCTCGCTCGAGTAGACGTCGACCGCGGCGCCGCCCAGATGTCCGGAGCGCAACTGCGAGGCGAGCGCCTTTTCGTCGACGATACCGCCGCGCGAGGCTTGCACGAGCACCGCACCCGCCTTCATCGAAGCGAGCTCGCGCTCGCCGAGCAATCCCGCCGTCGAAGGCAGGAGCGGCACGTGCACGCTCACGACGTCGGAAGATTCGAGCAAAGCGCCGAGCGCGACCGGCCGCGCGCCCAGCGCGGCGGCGGCGGCCGCGTCGCGGGGCGAAGGATCGAAATAACACAACCGGCAGCCGCTGCGCGCGAAGGCCTGCGCGACGGCAAGCCCGATCACGCCCATGCCGATCAGTCCCACCGCCAGGCCTTCCAGGCCCGAGAGATTGTCCGCGAGCATGCGCGCGCGGAACGCAGCGTAGTTGCCCGCGCGGATCTCGGCGTCGGCCCAGGCGAGGCGTCGCAGCAGCAGCGAAGCCGACGTGACCGCGTACTCGGCCACCGCGGCGTTGCTGCCGCCCGGCACGTTGGCGACCGGAATGCCGAGCTTCTTCATCGCCGTTTCGTCGAGACGATCGAGCCCGGCGCCCGTCACCTGCACGAGCTGCAATCGGCTGCCGTCGAACAGCGCCGGCGCGAGCTTCGGGCCCACGGCAGGGATGACCATCGCGCGTGCTTCGCGGACCAGAGCGCCGAGCTGCGAGTCATCCGGCTTGCGGTATTCGACGGTCAGTTTCTCCGGAGGGAGCGCTCCGGCGCGCTCGAAGTCGGCGCGCGGACGCAGGCACAGGACGTCGTGGGCCACGGAAAGTGGAATCTACTTCTCGTTCGATGACGAAGGGGTGCGATTGGTGACGCGCGCCGTCGGAAAGAAGCACAGCAGCATGAGCGGTTCTCCCCCGGTGTTGCGCGTCACGTGCTGCTCCCCCGGAGGGATCAGGATGGTGTCGCCCGGATTCAGCGGATGGTCGCCGCTTTCCGATTCCGTGCAGCCGCGCCCCGAGAGCACGTAGATGCATTCCTCGGTGTCGCTGTGAAAATGCCGGCCGCGGGGCTTGTCCCCCGGCTGCGGCACCGCGATCTCCACCAGCCGCAGCGTCACCGCGCGCGAGCCGGTTTCGCCGGAGACGATCTCGAGCGAGCGGCGTCCGGGGAGCCCGAGCTCCTTTGCTTCCACCGGAGTGACCACGCGCGCCATGTCAGCCCGCGACTTTGAGATGCTTGATCTCGGCCGTCCCGCCCTGCGCTTCGTCCAGCATGCGGAACAGCTCGTCCGCCTCCTTTGCGATCGCGTCGGCGATGTCCTTCAGCATCTTCGCGCCCTTCTCCACCGTCGCGTGCTCCGGCGAGCCGTACCAGCCGGTCGAGGCGATGGTGCGGATATCGCGCAGCACGGGTTGAAAGCTCCTGGTGCGCCGCAGCTTGTCCCATTTGCGGCCGTGCCCGTGATCCGAGGAATCGTCGATGCGGTCCAGATGCACCAGGTCCGGACGGTAGGCGAGCACGGCGAGCGCCTCGATCTCGCCGCCGTGCGTGAGGCCGCCGCAGTCCTTGCCGTACAACTCGGCCGCAACGTAGCAGGCCTGCGCCGTGAGAACGGTCATGCCGTGCTCGCGGTGCAGCGTCTCCGCCGCGATGGCGAGGGAAGGGATGTTTCCTTCGTGCCAGTTGAGAATCAGGAGGTACCTGGCGCCGTGCTTTGCGGTCGAGACGCAGGTCTCGGTCACGACGCGCATGTAGGTTTCCGGCGTGAGCGTGATCGTTCCCTCGAAGGGCATGTGCATTGGCGTCACCCCGAGCGGCCCGCCGGGAAGCACGAGCCCGTCCATGCGCTCGGCCACCGCGTGGCCGATTACGTTCGAGGCGAAAATGTCGGTGCCCGTCGGCAGGTGCGGACCGTGCTGCTCGACGCTGCCCGCCGGAAGAATCACGAGCGGATTCTTTTTCAGTTGCGCTGCGATTTCGGGCTGCGTCAGCTCCCAGAAATAGCGGCTCGGCAGGTTATTAGGCATGAAGATCTCCTGATGAAGCGGGGCGCTAGGCCGCGCGCTGGGCCTTTGCGCCGATTTTCTGCTGCGCTTCCTCGATCACCTCGGCGAGGCGCACCGTCTGGCCCTTTTTCTCGATCGAGCGCAGCGCCGCATAGACGACGGCGAGCGCGACGTTGCCGTTGGCGGCCGAGAGCTCGCCCGGCTTCCCCGATGCGCAGCTCCCGGCGAACATCTCCAGCTCGGCGCGGAACATGTCGCTCTCGGGAATCTCGATCGGTTCGCGCTTTCCGTAGCCGTCCTTGCCGCGCTGGATGTAGAGCGTCGCGCTCTTGTGCAGCAGCTGCGGCGTGTCCCAGGTGCCGAAATCGATCTCGTAGTGCATCAGGCCCTTCGAGCCGAACACGCGCACGGCGAAGATACCGGGCGAAGTCCAGGACGAGCCGACGTATCCGACCTTGCCGTCGGCGAAGCGGATGAGCGTCATCGACTGATCGTCCACCTCGGCTCCGACCGGCGAGAGCTTGGAGGCCATCGAGCTGACCTCGCTGATCTCGCCGCCGAGATAGTGCACGACGTCGAAGTGATGGATGGCGAGCTGAGAAAGCGGCCCGCCGGGCGCCTTGTCCTTGTACCAGCGCCAGGTCTTCGGCGTCAGCTCGAGCGCGCGCTCGTTCGAGAAGTTGGCTTCGATGAAGGCGACGCGGCCGAGCTCGCCCGAATCGATCTTTTGCCGGATGAGGCGGATCCCGGCCATCAGCCGCGCGCTGTGGCCGACCGTGACGGTGATGCCGTGCTCGCGCTCCAGCGCAGCGATCCGGAGGCCGTCCTCCAGCGTATTGGCGATGGGCTTTTCCGTGTAGACGTGCTTCTTCGCCCGCGCCACCTGCAGGGAAAGCGGCCAGTGCTGCTCGTTGGGGACGGTGAGAATCACTCCCTGGATCGCCGGATCGGAGAGCATCGAGTCCAGGTCGGAAACGCCGGGCACCCCGAACTCGCTCCGGAAGGCGTT
This sequence comes from Burkholderiales bacterium, assembly GCA_036522335.1. Classification (GTDB taxonomy): domain Bacteria; phylum Pseudomonadota; class Gammaproteobacteria; order Burkholderiales; family SG8-39; genus VBDM01. The sequence continues at coordinate 5,521 of DATDGA010000012.1, read as the reverse complement.
GCGCTTGTCCTCGGTGCGGCTGTAGGCGGCGACGATCTTAAGTTTTTCTGATTGCGCGGCGGCGCGCGTCAGAACTCGGGCCCAGCGACCCAAACCTACGATGCCGACTTTTGCGGGAGCTTGCATGAGGGCCTCTTGCGTCTGGGCAGGTGATTGACCGAAGCATTGTAGTACGAAGCCTCTTGAGAAGCGGGGGCGGCGCGCTGCCTGCTACTCCGGTCTCTTGGAATCGTCGAAGTTTTTGTCCAGGGCCTTGATCGAATCCATCAGCAGCTGAACGGCGTACTTGGTGTTATGGATGCCCTTGCTGCCGTCCTCCAGCACGAACTTGTAGTTGTACAGGGCCGCGACCGTTTCGACCGAGTACTGGACCTTGTTGCGGATGAACGCTCCCTTCGGGTCGTAGAGCGGATCCTTCATCGTCTGCAGGAGCCCGGTGCCCTGCTTGTTGATGATTCTCTCGAGCAGCCCCTGCACTTCCTCCTGGATGGCCTCGGTCTTGCCGTCGCCGTCGTAGTCTGCCGCGGCGTTTCTCGCGAACACGTGCTTGCCCGCGGCCTGGTTCATCTCGGTGTGGCAGCCGGAGGTAAGGCAGCCGGCGTTGTTCAGCTTGGGCAGTTCGTGAACTTCGCCTCCGATCCTGAAGCTGTGACCGCCGATCGTGGGCAGCAAGGCGTAGCGCTGTCTGGGCTGGGTCATGTGGCAGGTGACGCAATCGGCGTTCGGCATGAGGGCGTGGGCCGATTTGGAATATTTCTTCCCGGGAAATTCGTAGGCGTTGGTTCCGGAAAGCATGTCCGCCTGCGGGCCGTGATGGGCTCCCCAGAAATCGAAGGGGATCGACCTCGCCTTCACCTCGTCTTTGGGAAGGAACAGGGCCCGATGGCAGTTGGCGCAGAGATTGGCCTTGCCCCTGTCGAACTCGACGCCGTTCGCCAGGGCGACCTTGCTCGTCTTGCGCAATGAGAAATTCCCCGTGTCGTGGGGCGCGTGGCAGGTGAAGCAGCCTATCTCGGAGGGGTTGGACACGATCGCTTTCGGATCGACCTTGCCCGCTTTCACGAACTCGATGAAACCCTCGTTCGTGTGGCATCTCTGGCAACCTTCGCTGTTGGAATAGGACGCATGGCCGGTGACGCGGTGGCCGGAAGTCAGATACTGGGTTCGGGCGCCGCGAACGGCGAACTTGGGCTCCGATCCGTGACAATCGGCGCAGGCTTTGGGAAACGCGAATTCCTGCGACTGGGCGATCGACGCAAAAGAAACGAGCGCGCCGGAAATCGCCAACAGGCCGAGCAGCCTTGGGATGATATTCATGATCGTTGCCCTCTGGGGATAGCTATTGTTTCAGGACGTACTGGATGACCGATTTCAATTCGGCGTCCGAGGCCTGCACCTTGGGATGGCTCTTGGCTTCCTTGAGCTTCCCGATCAAGCGGGCCTCGGCACCCTGGTCGCCCTTGTTCTTCGCCGAAACTTCCTTGAACGAGGGGCCGACTCTTTCCTGATCGACCGCGTGACAGGCCGAGCACTTCGACTTGGCGAAATCCGCGCCCGACTGCGCCTGCACCGCCGGGGACAGGACGATGCATCCCGCTGCCAAGGCCATCCCGATTTTCCCCTTCACAGGCGCTCCTCTTTCGGGCCGGTCACTACCGTCACGCGGCAATCGGATCGAACACCTTAAGCACGAGATTGTGTACCTTCTTTGATCTGGATCAAACCTCGACCAACTAGGTACCGGATCTTTTGGATCTGGAAACATCAGTCGGATGGGTTAAAGTAGGCGACAGGATGAGGGAGCAATCGCTTCTCGCCCGATCGAAGCCGGGGCTCTGGCTCGCGGCCTTCGTCGGCTTTTATCGGCCGGGCGTCGAGGAGATTCGCCTCCTCGATCCGGTTTCGAGGTTCCTCTACTCGGCGCGCAGCGTCATCCTGGTCATCTCGGCGCAGGCCGCGATCATCGCGGGCCTCCTCGCCGCCGGCGACCGGGAGTTCGACGCGATCCGCTTTCTCCTCGTGCTCCTGGGGCTGGTCGTCGCGCACATGATCAGCAATCTGAGCAACGACTATTTCGGCTACAGGCGCGGACACGATACCCCGGACTCTCCGCGCATGCGCTACACCGTGCATCCGCTCGCGAGCGGGGTGCTCGATCCGCAGGTTCTCGCGACCGGCTTCGCGATTCTGGCCGCGATCGGCGCGGGCATCATGGCCTACTTCATCGTCGAGCGCGGCTGGCTCGCGGTCGCGTTCGCTGCGGCCGGAATCGCGCTCATGCTGCTCTACGACGCCGCGCCGGTTCCTCTGAAGAGCATCGGCCTGGGCGAGCCCGCCGTGTTCCTGGTGTGGGGTCCGCTGATGGTCGGGGGCGGCTACGCCATGATCGCGGGCCACGTCTCGAGCACCGCCTTTCTCGCGTCGATCCCGTATGGTCTGGGCGTGATGTCCATCCTCACGGGCAAGCACATCGACCAGATGGACTTCGACTCCGGGAAAGGAAACCGCACCCTGCCGGTGCTGCTCGGCGAACGGTCCGCGCGTGCGCTGAACGTCGCGACCATCGTCTTCATGTACGCGATCGCGGGCGTCCTGATCGCGATCGGGCGGCTGACGCCCTTCGCCGCGATCATCGCAGTCGCGCTTCCGCGCGCATTTCGCGCCGTGTCGGTGATGAGCCGGCCGCGTCCGGCGGCCGCGCCCGCGGGATACGTCGGCTGGCCGCTCTGGGTTCACCGTGTGTGCCTCGAGCACAACCGGCGCTTCGGCTGGCTTTACATCCTCGGACTCGCCGCCGGAGCGATCTGGCCCGCCGCGCGTTTCTGACGAACCCGCATCGCGCTCCAAGGAAGGCTCGTCATGCCGTGATGACCCTGGACCGGTTCGAGGATCTCGTGCCGATCACTCCGAAAGCCGGACGGCTGCTGCTCGCGTATGCTGTGCTCCTCGGGATCGGCGCCGCAATCCGCTCAAGCTGATGTTGACGTAGATCAAGAGCCGGGTCGTGTCAGCGATTATCTTGAAAGCAAGACAGGAAAGACACTGAACGAAAGTGAGCCGCGCGGAAACGCAGCAACGAATCATGCCCCGGACCCCCAAGCACTATCCGCCTTCCATGCTTCGGCTATCCCCGGCCGTGCGGGCGAAGGCCATGGCGATCGCAGCCGCGTTGCTGGAAGAGGGCCATGAGGAAGGCGAGGCGATGCGCATCGCGATCGCGAGAGCCGAGCGATGGGCGGAGGGCCGGGTGATGCGGCTTTTTGAGCCTAAGACTTCGGGCAAGTCGGCGACCGATTGAAACGGGTCGTTCGATGGAATTCTCTCTCCAGATAGTTCTGCGACACCTTGCGCCTTCGGATGCGCTCGAGGCCCGCGTCCGCAAGGACGTCGCGAAGCTGCTGAGATCCTACCCGCGCATGGTGAGCTGCCGGGTGACCGTCGAGGAAACGGGGAAACATCGCCGCCAGGGCCGGCAATTCCAGGTACGCATCGATGCGCGCACGCCCGGCAAGGAAATCGTCGCAAAACGCGACCACGATGAAGACGTGTACGTTGCGCTGCGGGAGGCGTTCGAAGCGATGAAGCGCCAGCTGAAAGACGCCGCGAAGCTGGCGCGCGGCGAGGTCAAGGCTCACCCGGCGCAGCGCCGGGCTGAAACGAAGCGCGAAAGGTGAAAAAAAGTGAAAAGCGAACGAAGCGGTTCCAGGGGCCAGCGCAGGGAGCAGCTGCTGGAAGGGTACGGCAAGGACAGCTACAAATCGAAGCAGAAGCCGCCCGACCCGACGCGATGTCCCGACTGCGGAGCGAGCTTTCGCAAGGGCCGATGGTCCTGGGAAGCCGCGCCGAAAGGTGCGCACGAGCTGTTGTGTCCGGCGTGCCAGAGGATTCGCGACCGGTTTCCGGCGGGTTTCGTGGCGCTGAGCGGCGAGTTCTTCCGCGAGCATCGGGACGAGATCCTGCACCTTGCGAAGCATTGCGAAGAAAAGGAGAAGGCCGACCACCCCGTTCAACGCATCATGGCGATCGAAGACACCGCCGAAGGCGTGCTCGTGGCGACCACCGACGTGCATCTCGCCCGCAACATCGCGGAAAACATCCACGACGCCTACAAGGGCAGCCTCGGACTCCACTACAGCAAGGAGGAAAACCTGCTTCGCGCGACCTGGAAGCGGTGAGGCGCGAGAAATGTCGCAGAGCGCTCGCGAAAAGCGTCGCCTCCCGCAACATCCGGCTTCTGATTTTTCTCCGCCGAGCCTCGAGGAAGCGGCGCGGCTCGATCTCGCCGCGCTTTTTTCCGCGCTCGGGACGTCACCGGCGGGGCTGACGCGGCACGAAGCGGGCGAGCGCGTCGCGAGCTTCGGCCCGAATACGGTCGCGCGCGAACGGCCCCTGGCGCCGCTCAGACGCCTGCTGCGGCTCTTTCTGAGCCCTTTGTCGCTGCTTCTTCTCGCGCTCGCCGTTCTGGCGCAGCTGAGCGGAGAGTCCGGAGGCGCGCTGGTCATCGCCGTCATGGTCGTGCTCTCGGTGCTGCTCTCCTGGTTCCAGGAAGTGCGTTCCGGCAAGGCGGCCGAGCGCCTGCGGGCGATGGTGCACACGACCGCGACCGTCTTGCGACGCGATCGCGACAAGACTGCGGCGGGAAGCCTCCCCGCGACCGAAGGGCGGCTGCACGAAATCCCCGTCGCCCGGCTCGTCCCGGGAGACATCGTTCACCTCGCTGCCGGGGATCTCGTTCCGGCCGACGTGCGCCTGCTCGAATCGAAGGATTTGTTCGTCGATCAATCCGCGCTCACCGGCGAATCGATGCCGGCGGAGAAAAACGCCGCTGCGCCCGTGAGTACGCCGTCGGCGCTTGAATCGGGCAACCTTGCCTTCATGGGCACGCACGTGGTGAGCGGCACAGCGGCCGCGCTACTCATCGCGACGGGCACGCGCACCCGTTTCGGCTCGATCGCAGCGTCGATCTCGGCCCAGGACCAGCCGACGGCCTTCGACTTGGGCGTGAAGCGCTTCATCGGGCTGATGCTGCGCTTCATGCTGGTGATGGTGCCTCTGGTTTTCCTCATCAACGGCTTCTCGAAAGGCGACTGGGTCGAAGCGTTCCTGTTCGCGATGGCGGTCGCCGTCGGCCTCACGCCTGAGATGCTGCCGATGGTGGTGACGATCAATCTCGCCAAGGGCGCGCTCGCGATGTCCCGCAAGAAGGTGATCGTCAAGCGCCTGAACGCCATTCAGAACCTCGGTGCGATGAACGTGCTGTGCACCGACAAGACCGGCACGCTGACCCAGAACAAGGTGATTCTCGAAAAGCACGTGGATATCGTCGGCGCCGACAGCGCACACGTCCTCGAGCTCGCCTACCTCAACAGCCATTTCCAATCGGGCCTGAAGAACCTTCTCGACGTCGCCATCCTGGAGCACGCGGAGATGCGTGAGCATGTCCATGTTCCGCGCAGCTATCGCAAGATCGATGAAGTGCCTTTCGACTTTCTGCGCCGGCGCATGGACATGCTCACGCATC
>DATDGA010000011.1:0-2729 GCA_036522335.1 Burkholderiales bacterium | reverse complement strand
GAAGCGACCAACTGGTGGGGCATCATCGCGCCCGCCGGCACGCCGCGCCCCATCATCGACAAGCTGCACCAGGAGCTCTCGGTGATCCTGGCCACCTCCGAGACTAAGAAGCGCTTCGAGACCGAAGGCGGGGAAGCGGTGCAGATGAGCTCGGACGATTTCGGGCGGTTCATCGCCTCGGAAACGGTCAAATGGGCGAAGGTGGTGAAGGAGGCCGGGATCAAGCCGGAGTAGGCCGGATCGCAGGAAGACCATCTCGGCGCGCATCGCGCGCGCTGCGTCTTCCGGACTAGAACGAGCGCCCGAGCCGTATGTAGGCCTCCGTCATGCCGGGCGCCTCGAATCCCTTGGCGACGCCGATGCGCAGCTGCGCGCCGAACTGGTAGCCCAGGCGCGCTTCGTAGAGCAGCTCCATGCCGGCGCTCTTGTACCAGTGTTCCGGAGCGTTGTCCCAGGCCGCTCCCGCCTCGGTGAAGACGGTCATCGAGAACCGATTCAGCCCGACCGGCGGGACCATGAAAGCCCGGTCTACGTCGGCGATCGGAATCCGCCACTCCAGAGTGACGAGGCTCGAGTGATGCCCGGTGAGCACCGCCTCGCCGCTTTGGTAGCCGCGCAGCGGGAACTCGCGCTGGTTGAGCACGGGCAACGCAAACGCCTCCTCCGAAAAGCTGATGCCTATGCCGCCCAGCTGGACCGGCTCGGCCTGCGGCTGCGAGTACGTCGGGTTCCAGCGCAGCGCCACCACCGTCTTGCCCGCGGGCAGGTATGCACGCCAGTCCGCCCGGTAGAAATTGCCCGAGTAGGCGCCACGCAATCCATTCGAGGTTTCGGCGAAAAGCCGCAACTGCTGCCCCTGACTCGGGCCTTCCGAGAGATATTGCTGGCGCCAGGTATCGACTCCGGCGAGGAGCCCGACCACGCGCTCGTCGCGCGGAGTCGAAGTGCCCGCGGCCAGGTCGTGCAGGGTCTCGCGGTCCATGGCGCCGCCGAGTCCCCAGTAGTAGCGGGTGTCGAGAGAAAGCTGGCGCCACAGCGAAACCCACTGCGCCGTCTCGTTGATGGCGAAGGATTGGATCTCCCGGCCTGAAAACTTGTTGTTGTTGACGTCGCTCGCCTTGACCACCATCCACCGGTCGAGCAGCAGGCCGTCACGATTGTTGTAGACGTAAGCGGCGCTGCCGAGGGCCTGGTGCTGGGTGATTTCAACCATGGGCGCGATCGCATATTGATGCAGCCCGAGCGCGTCCTGGCCGTCGGTCGCGAAGCCGATCGCGACAGCGCCGTCGGCGACGTAACCGGTCGGCAGCCAGAAACGCGGCGCAAGCGAGGACCATGCGGAATAAGGCCGCTCCGCGCTCTGGCGCGGCGTGCTGCGTGGTAGGCCGTCAATCGGCGCGGCCGATGGGCCGGCCTCCGCGGCCGCCCGTCGGACTTCGAGCGGCGCGTCGGGAAGAGCGCGCACGCGCAGCACGTCGCCGTCGGACTCGATCGTGGTGACCAGCATTTCGCCGTCCACCGGCGCGCTGATTTCCTTGACGCCGTTGCGCGCTTCGGTCCAGCGAGCGAGGCTGCGGTCGCTTCGCCGCCACGACCAGACGTTGTCCACGTTGCCGTAGTCGCAGACGAAGTAGATTTCATCCGTGGAGAGGCCGTAGCGCGGCGAGTGCTTGACCGCTCCGTCGGAAACCAGCACCGATACCTTGCCCTCGGCGATTTCCACGAGCGACCAGCGTTCGTTGCGCAGGCTGGTCACGACCGCGGTGCCGCCCATCGCGGCAAGCCCGGTGAGCGCCTCTCCCGGCGCGGCGCGGTAGAGCGAGCGCTCAATCCTACCCCGCGAATTCAGCAGAACGACCTCTGCCTCGCCGTTCACCACGCGGATCGCGACGATGCCGCCATCGTCGAGCGGCGCGGCGAAGCGAAAGCGGCCGCATTCAGTGAGCCGGCTCAGCCGACCGCTCGGGCCGAGCCGATACAGATCGTAGTAATAGTTGTAGTCATTGCAGATCTCCGGCTGCGAGAGCAGCACCTCGCCGCCGGACAAGGCCGCGAGCCGCGTACCCGACTCGACGTTGCGAACGGCTTCGGCCGCGCCGCCCGGAGTCTGACGCATCAGCCTGGGAAGAGTGTAGCCGTCTCCCTGCACGTACCAGCGATCTCCCTCGCGCGTGCGAAGGGGACTGGTAATCGTCCAGTCGCGCACGATGATATCTCCGCCCCCGTCGGGTTCCCTGCCGGGCTCCGCGGGTTTCCCGGCAAAGCGCGCGTTCAGCCACTCGTGATATTCGACCCACAGCTCGTCCATCGGCTTGCCCGTGACGAAGCGCGGGGTGCTGTCCACCCGGAACGGGAACCAGCGGCCGCTGTAGATTTCGAAGTACTTGGGGATCGCGTCCGCACCGTAGCGATCAGCGAGGAACAGGAAAAAGTAGCTGCCGTAGAGGTAATCCCGGTTGAGCGGGAAGCCGCGTCCTTCGGCATTGACTTCGCGAAGCGAGCGCAGTCCCCGCGCGCTTTCCGCGCGCATCATACCCTCGAAATGGCTCTGTCCCAGCCGCCCGTAGCCCTTGGTCGGGTCGGACTCCGAATAGACGGCGAGGCCCTCGATCATCCAGTTGGGCTCCAGCAGATTCGGAAATCCGCTAGGAAACAGGACCGTGAAAGGAAGCGGCAGCACGAGATAGCGGCCGAAAATCCGCCTCAGAACTCCAGACGGACCCCGCGCC
>DATDGA010000010.1:0-16284 GCA_036522335.1 Burkholderiales bacterium | reverse complement strand
CTCAGCTATTTCGTGATCGTCGGAACCTCGAACGCGGTCAATCTGACCGACGGCCTGGACGGGCTTGCGATCGGGCTCGCGGTGATGGTCGTCGGAGGCCTCGCGGTATTTGCGATGGTCACGGGACGCGTGGACTATTCCCGCTACCTGCTCTTTCCCTACATCCCCGGAGCGGCAGAGCTCACGGTGTTTTGCGGCGCGCTCATCGGCGCGGGCCTCGGATTTCTCTGGTTCAACGCCTACCCGGCCGACGTCTTCATGGGCGATGTGGGCGCGCTTTCGCTGGGCGCGGCGCTCGGTACGGTGGCGGTGATCGTCCGGCAGGAGATCGTTCTTTTCATCATGGGCGGCGTGTTCGTCGCCGAAACGCTCTCGGTCATGCTGCAGGTCCTCTATTTCAAGTGGAGCGGCGGCAAGCGCATTTTCCGGATGGCGCCGCTGCATCACCACTATGAGCTCTCCGGCTGGAAAGAATCTCAGGTGGTCGTGCGTTTCTGGATCATCACCATGATGTTGGTGCTGTTCGGTCTGTCTACTTTGAAGCTGCGGTGAGTTTCGCGGGCAGAAAGGTGCTGGTGCTGGGTTTGGGCGACACGGGTTTGTCGATGGCGAAATGGCTCTCGCGCCAGGGTGCGTCGGTGCGAATCGCGGATACGCGCACCGAGCCGCCACGACTCGCCGAACTCAAACGCTCGCTGCCGTTCGTTCCAGCCCATCGCGGCCCGTTCCGCGACGAAATATTCGCAGACGTCGATCTCATCGCCCTGAGCCCGGGCGTGCCGCTCGCCGAACCCGCGGTGCACCGCGTGCTCGACGCGGGTGTGGAGGTCGTGGGCGACATCGAGCTGTTCGCGCAGGCGCTCCCGGAGCCTCGCCCCCAGACGATTGCGGTGACGGGCACCAACGGCAAGAGCACCGTGGCCTCACTCGCCGGCGCGATGGCCAGAGCGGCGGGGGCCGATTGCGAGGTCGCCGGCAACATCGGACCGGCAGTCTTGGACGCCCTTATGCGTCGCGAAGACGAAGGACGCACTGCGGATGTTTGGGTGCTGGAGCTCTCCAGCTTCCAGCTCGAAACGACCCGGTCCCTGTCTGCAGACGCAGCCACGGTCCTCAACATCAGCGAAGACCATCTCGACCGCTATGCCGGAATCGACGAATACGCGAGCGCCAAGATGCGAATCTTCTCGGGCGACGGTGTTCAGGTACTCAGCCGCGACGATCCGCGCAGCCTGTCCATGGCGCTGCCCGGGCGGAAGACTGTTACTTTCGGTCTAGACGCGCCGCGCCGCGAGGAGGACTGGGGTCTGCTCGAACGCGGCGCCGAAGCCTGGCTTGCGCAAGGCGTGCACGCGCACTTCGCGCTGCGGGAAATGAAGTTTCCCGGATTGCACAACGCCGCCAACGCCCTCGCCGCCTTGGCGCTGTGCCGCGCTCTCGATTTTCCGCTGGAGGCTCTGCTCGGCGCGCTGCGCGAATTCAAGGGGCTCCCGCACCGCGTCGAACTGATCGGCGAATCGGATGGGGTCCGCTGGTTCGACGACTCCAAAGGCACCAACGTCGGGTCGACGGTCGCCGCGCTCGACGGGCTTTCGCACGGTGACGCAAAGGTGATCCTCATTGCGGGCGGCGAGGGCAAGGGGCAGAACTTTTCGCCTCTGAAAGACGCCGTGGCGCGCTCGGCACGGGCACTCGTCCTGATCGGCCGTGACGCGCCGTTGATCGAGGCGGCGGTCGCCGGAGCGGGCGTCCCCATACGACGCGCCGCGTCCATGGATGAGGCCGTGGCGCTGGCGGCGCAAGCCGCGCACGTAGGCGACGTGGTTCTGCTTTCGCCTGCCTGCGCGAGCTTTGACATGTTCCGCGACTATCGGCACCGCGGCGAAGTGTTTCGCCGGGCGGTGGAAGGAAGGATCGATGCTTCGAAGCATTAGCCCGGGCCGCGCGCCGCTCGCCGAATACGACAGCGGCGTCCTGTGGGCGGCGCTCCTGCTTCTCACGTTCGGCTTGGTGATGGTGTATTCCGCCTCGATCGCCATGGCGGAGGCGAGCACCTTCACCGGAGGCCGGTCGGCATTTTTCCTTCAGAGGCACGCGCTGTTTCTCGCCGCGAGTGTCTTCGCGGGAATGCTCGCCTTCCAGGTGTCCCTGCGTCAGTGGCAGCAGGCGGCGCCCTGGTTGTTTCTGCTCGGTGTCGTGCTGCTCGTCCTGTTGCTTCTTCCCGGACTCGGCCGCGAGGTCAACGGCGCGCGGCGCTGGCTCTCGCTCGGGGTCGCAAACCTGCAGCCCTCCGAATTCGTGAAGCTCTTCGTCGTCCTCTACGCGGCCGACTACACGGTGCGAAAGCTCGCGCTGATGCACAGTTTCAAGCGCGGGCTGCTCCCGATGTTCGCGGTGATGCTCGGGGTCGGGTGGCTCCTGCTGCGCGAGCCCGATTTCGGCGCCTTTGTCGTAATAACGGCGATCGCCACGGCGATTCTGTTCCTCGGCGGAATGAACGGCACGTGGTTCTTCGGATTGCTCGTGATGATGGCATTGGGCTTCGTCGGTCTGGTCCTCTCTTCTCCCTACCGCATGCAGCGCATCTTCGGATTCATGGATCCCTGGTCGGATCCCTTCGGACGCGGCTACCAGCTTTCGCACGCGTTGATCGCGTTCGGCCGCGGTGAGTGGTTCGGCGTGGGGCTGGGTGCAAGCGTGGAAAAGCTTATGTATTTGCCCGAAGCGCACACCGACTTCCTGCTCGCGGTGATCGGCGAGGAGCTCGGATTTGCGGGCGTGATCGCGGTGATTGCGCTGTTCTCCTGGCTGGTGCTGCGGGCATTCGCTGTCGGGCGTCAAGCGGTGGCCCTCGAGCGGCCGTACCCGGCACTGGTGGCACAGGGAATCGCGGTTTGGTTCGGGGCCCAGTCGTTCATCAACATGGGCGTGAACATGGGCGTGCTGCCGACCAAGGGCCTCACCCTTCCCTTCATGAGCTTCGGCGGGAGCGGCCTGCTCGCCAATTGCCTGGCGCTCGCGGTGTTGCTGCGAATCGACTGGGAGAACAGACAACTCATGCGAGGCGCGCGCGTATGAGGTGCGGACTTCTTGAAATGAACCCACCGTGCAAAGAACGATCATGATCATGGCGGGCGGCACCGGCGGGCACGTTTTTCCCGGTCTCGCCGTGGCCCACTACTTGCGCGAAGCCGGCTGGCGCGTGGTGTGGCTCGGGGCGAAAACGGGTATGGAAGCGACCCTGGTCCCCAAGCACGGTTACGAGATGGCCTGGGTGAGTTTTTCGGGCCTGCGCGGCAGGGGGCCGGTGGCGCTGTTTCTCCTGCCGCTCAGGCTCCTCCTCGCGTTCTGGCAAAGCGCGCGCGCCATTTTCGCGCATCGCCCGGACGTGGTCCTCGGCATGGGCGGCTATATCTCTTTTCCCGGCGGGATGATGGCGGTGCTATTCGGAAAGCCGCTCGTGGTCCACGAACAAAACGCGATCCCCGGCCTTGCCAACAAAGTGCTTGCCGGAGTCGCGGACCGGGTTCTCTGCGCATTCCCCAGAGCGCTCAAACGCGCAACGTTGACCGGCAACCCGGTGCGGCCGGAAATCGCAGCGATTGCAGCCCCGGAGAGTCGCTACGCCGACCGCGCGGGCCCGCTTCGCATCCTTGTCGTCGGCGGCAGTCTCGGCGCAAAGGCGTTAAACGACGTCGTTCCCCAGGCGCTGGCGCTTCTGACCGGCGAGAAGCCGATCCTGACCCATCAATCGGGTGCGCAGCATGTCGAATCGCTGCGGCAGGCCTACTCCGCAGCCGGGGTACACGCAAAGACGCCCGCCTTCATCGAGGACATGGCCTCGGCCTATGCCGAGGCGGACGTAGTCGTATGCCGCGCTGGAGCGACCACGGTTGCCGAACTCGCCGCCGCCGGCGTGGCGAGCATTCTCGTTCCCTACCCGCATGCGGTGGACGACCACCAGACGGCCAACGCTTGCTTTCTCTCCGACGCGGGGGCCGCAGTCCTCGTGCAGCAACGCGAGCTCAGTGCCGAACGGCTCGCGACGCTGCTCGCCGGGTTCGATCGCGAGGGCCTGCGTGACATGGCCGGGCGCGCCCGGTCGCTCGCCAAGCCCGACGCTACGTCGGCGGTCGCCATGGTTTGCGCGGAGCTTGCCCGATGAAGCACAAGGTCAAACGCATTCACTTCGTCGGCATAGGCGGTAGCGGCATGAGCGGCATCGCGGAGGTGCTGCTCAACCTGGGTTACCAGGTGAGCGGTTCGGATCTTGCCGCCAACGCGGCGACTGAGCGGCTGGCAGGCCTCGGGGCGAAAGTCGTGCTGGGCCACAAGGCCGATAACATCGTATTGGCGGACGCCGTGGTCGTGTCCTCTGCGGTGACACCGGACAACGTCGAGGTCGTGGCCGCGCAGGCGAAGCGCGTCCCGGTCGTGCCGCGCGCGTTGATGCTCGCCGAGCTGATGCGCCTGAAGCAGGGCATCGCGATCGCCGGGACCCACGGCAAGACCACCACCACGAGCCTCGTCGCGAGCGTGCTGGCCGAAGGAGGCCTCGATCCCACGTTCGTGATCGGCGGACGACTGGTGAGCGCCGCCTCGAATGCGCGACTCGGGACCGGAGAGTTCATCGTCGTCGAGGCCGATGAGTCCGACGCCTCCTTTCTTCACCTCCAACCGGTTGTCGCGGTGGTGACCAATATCGACGCCGACCACATGGAGACCTATCAGCACGATTTTTCTCGGCTAAAGCAGGCGTTCGTCGGGTTTCTGCAGAACCTCCCGTTCTACGGCAGCGCCATCGTTTGCATCGACGACGCCAACGTGCGCGAAATCCTGCCCTCCATCTCGAAGCCCATCGTGACCTACGGGATTCGCGAGGAAGCGATGGTACGGGGGACCGACATCTTCGCTGGAGACCGCATGCGCTTCAGGGCCGTGCGGGAAGGCGCGTCACCCCTGGAAATTACGCTCAATCTTCCGGGACGGCACAACGTTCAGAACGCGCTCGCCGCCATAGCCGTGGCAACCGAGCTCGGCGTTCCGGATGCAGCGATCCGCAAAGCGCTCGCCGAATTCCGCGGTGTCGGCAGGCGCTTCCAGCGCTATGGCGAGGTCCCGCTTTCGCCGAACGGCAAGTCGCCAGGGACCTTCGCCCTGGTCGACGACTATGGACATCACCCGGCGGAGATGCGGGCGACTCTCGATGCGGCGCGCGGCGCTTTTCCGGGCCGGCGCATTGTGCTCGCTTTCCAGCCTCACCGATACACGCGCACGCGCGACCTGTTCGAGGACTTCGTGAAGGCTCTTTCGGGCGTGGACGCTCTGGTGCTTGCGGAAGTCTATCCGGCAGGCGAGGCACCGATCGTCGCTGCCGACGGTCGCTCGCTCGCTCGCGCGATTCGCGTCGCGGGCAAGACCGAGCCGGTATTCGTCGAGAAAATCGCCGACATGCCCGAAGCCATTCGCAAGATCGTGCGCCCGGGTGACGTCGTTCTCACCATGGGTGCAGGTTCGATCGGCAGCGTGCCTGCGGCGCTCGCCAGGGCGGTACGAATGGCGGAGCAGGGGCCCCGTTCGCAGAATGGGGATGCGACCCGATGAGTGCCGCAGGCCGCCGACGCCCTGATGCTAAGAACCTACGGGGCCGTGAGGAGGCGGCGAGATGAATATGACTGAGCCGATCGATCGAGCCGGCGTCGTGCTGCGCGGTTCCTTGCGGCTGAACGAGCCGATGGCGAAACGCGTCAGTTGGCGCGCAGGCGGCGTTGCAGCGCAAGCCTACACCCCAGCCGACCGCAAAGATCTTGCAGCGTTTCTCGCGACGCTTCCCAAGAACGAACCGATCTGCTTCATCGGCCTCGGGAGCAATCTGCTCGTGCGCGACGGCGGATTCCGCGGAACGGTCGTGCTGATGCACAGCCCGCATGGCGAGATGCAGGTCGAAGGCGACTTTCTCTGCGCGGACGCGAGTGTCGCCTGCCCCAAGGTGGCGCGGTTCGCTGCGACGCACGGGTTCGAGGGCGCGGAGTTTCTCGCAGGAGTGCCCGGGACGGTCGGTGGGGCACTTGCGATGAACGCCGGTTGCTACGGATCGGAGACCTGGGACGTCGTCGCGAAGGTGCTGACGGTGTCGCGTGCTGGGAAGGTAAGCGAGCGGAGCCCCGCGGAATTCGATGTGGGCTATCGCCGTGTCGAGCCGCGCGGGCGGAAGCTCGGCGAGGATGAATGGTTTCTTGCCGCTTGGTTCCATTTCCGCGCAGGGGACGAAAAGCGCGCCCGGGGGCGCATCAAGGAACTGCTCGCGAAGCGCATCGCGACGCAGCCGCTCGAACTCCCGAACGCTGGTTCGGTGTTCCGCAACCCGCCCGGCGACCACGCCGCGCGCCTCGTCGAGGCGTGCGGGCTCAAAGGCCATGAAATCGGCGGCGCCCGGATCTCCGAAAAGCACGCCAATTTCATCGTCAATCCGAAGGGAAAGGCGCGCGCCGCGGACATCGAGGCGCTGATCGAGCACGCGCGCAAAGCCGTCAAGGAACGCTTCGGCATCGAGCTGGTTCCCGAAGTGAGAATCATCGGGGAAGCCGCGTGAAGGCGAGCGACTTTGGGAAGGTCGCCGTGCTGATGGGCGGGCGTTCCGCGGAGCGTGCCGTTTCGCTCAAGAGCGGCGCGATGATATTGGCCGCTCTGAAGAAACGAGGCGTCCACGCACACGCCTTCGACCCCAGGGAGCGCGGACTGGAGACGCTCGTTGCCGAGCGTTTCGAGCGCGTCTTCATCGCTCTCCACGGCCGCTACGGCGAGGACGGGACCATTCAGGGCGCGCTCGAGCTGCTCGGCATTCCCTATACCGGCTCGGGCGTGCTCGCCAGCGCACTCGCCATGGACAAATGGCGCGCGAAGCTGGTATGGCAGGCTTGCGGCATTCCAACGCCGCGCAGCGAACTCCTCACGCGCCAGACCGACCTTCAAGCGGTCGCAACGCGGATCGGGCTCCCTTTGATGGTCAAGCCCGCGAACGAAGGCTCATCGATCGGGATGACCAAGGTAAAGGAGGCCAGCGATCTCTCCGAAGCCTACGCGCTTGCAACCAACTACGACAGCGTGGTGATCGCCGAAGCATTCGTGGACGGTGTCGAGCTGACCGCCGCGATCCTCGGGGAGACGCCCCTGCCCCTCATCAAACTCGAAACGCCGCGGGAGTTCTACGACTACGCGGCGAAGTACGACGCGGAGGACACCCGCTACATTATTCCCTGCGGATTGCCCCCGGACGCAGAACGCGTCATCCAGGATGAAGCACTGCGCGCTTTCGGGGTGCTGGGCTGCAGCGGATGGGGCCGCGTGGATCTGATGCTGGACCTCTCGGGGAAGCCCTACTTCCTCGAGGTCAATACCTCCCCGGGGATGACCGACCATTCGCTCGTGCCCATGGCGGCACGCCACCGCGGATTGTCGTTCGAAGATCTGTGTCTGCGGATCCTCGAATTGGCGCGGCTCAAGGAGGAGGGAGGCGATCGTGTGGGATAACCCGCGCC
This sequence comes from Burkholderiales bacterium, assembly GCA_036522335.1. Taxonomy (GTDB): domain Bacteria; phylum Pseudomonadota; class Gammaproteobacteria; order Burkholderiales; family SG8-39; genus VBDM01. The sequence continues at coordinate 8,746 of DATDGA010000010.1, read as the reverse complement.
TCACCAACGCCGCCGCGAACGCGCTCTGCGCACTTGCGCTCGCGCTTGTCGTCTACGCGGGCGCGCGTGTCCTGTTCGAATCCCCGGTGTTTTCGCTCAAGACCATCGTCGTTGGTGGTGAGCTCCAGCATGTCGCGCGTGGGGAGATCGTCGGCGCGCTTCAAGGTCGGGTGAAGGGCACTTTTTTCACTGTCGACCTGGAGGCGGTGCGCACGCTCTTCGAGGGGATTCCCTGGGTGCGCCGCGCCGAGCTGCGGCGCGGGTGGCCGGACCGCCTGGACGTGCGCATCGAGGAGCACGTGGCACTTGCTCGTTGGGGCCAGAGAGGCGAGCCCGGGCTCGTAAATACATACGGAGAGCTGTTCCCCGGACGGAGCGACGCGTCGCTGCCGGTGCTCTCCGGCCCCGCCGGCAGCGAGAGCGAAGTCGTGCACCGTTACCTGGCCTTCCGTGACTTGCTCGCCCCCCTCGCCTTGGTACCCCGGCAGGTCCAGCTGAGTTCCCGACTGTCATGGCAAGTCAAGCTCTCCAACGGACTCACCGTGCAGCTCGGGCGCGACTCGGACAAAGACCGCGTGGACGGCCGTCTTGCCCGACTCGTCGCTGTGTACCCGCAGACCCTCGGGGGGTTCCGGAATCGTCCCGACTATGTCGACCTGCGCTACCCCAACGGATTTGCGATGCGGGTTCCCGAAACGGTGACGCGCGAATCCCGGAAACCGGCACGCAAGCGAGCCTGAGTTGGCGAGAGAAAACAAAAATCTCATCGTTGCTCTGGACATCGGCACATCCAAAGTCGTGGCGATGGTGGCGGAGATCTTTCCCGACGGACGCATGGACGTCATCGGGATGGGCGGTCACGAATCCAAGGGTCTGAAAAAAGGCGTGGTGGTGAACATCGAAGCAACCGTAAACGCCATCCAGCGCACCCTCGAAGAGGCGGAATTGATGGCCGACTGCAAAATCGAGCGCGTCTTCACCGGGATCGCCGGCAGCCATATCAAGAGCTTCAATTCCACCGGGATGGTGGCGATCAAGGACAAGGAAGTGACGCCGATCGACGTCGAGCGCGCCATCGAGACGGCGCGCGCCATGCCGATTCCGACCGACCAGCAGGTGCTGCACATTCTTACCCAGGAATTCATCATCGACGGTCAGGACGGAGTACGCGAACCGCTCGGCATGAGCGGTGTGCGACTCGAAGTGAAGGTGCACATCGTCACCGGCGCCGTCTCGGCTGCGCAGAACATCGTCAAGTGCGTGCGCCGCTGCGGGCTGGAAGTGAACGACCTCATCCTGCAGCCGCTTGCGTCGTCGCTTGCGGTACTGACCGAGGACGAAAAGGAACTCGGGGTGTGCCTTGTCGACATCGGCGGTGGGACGAGCGACATCGCCGTCTTCCGTGAAGGTGCGATCCGCCACACGGCCGTAGTCCCGATCGCGGGCGATCAGATCACCAACGACATCGCAATGGCCCTGCGCACGCCCACTGCGGAGGCCGAGGAACTCAAGGTCCGCCATGGCTGCGCGTTGAGGCAGCTCGCCGAGGCCGGCCAGATGATCGAGGTCGCGGGCGTGGGCGACCGCCCGCCGCGGATGCTTTCTCGTCAGACGCTCGCCGAGGTCATCGAGCCCCGCGTCGAGGAGCTCTATTCCCTCATTCAGCAGGTGCTGCGCGATTCCGGTTACGAGGAGCTGCTGTCGTCGGGGGTCGTGCTGACCGGGGGTTCCGCCGTGATGCAGGGCATGGTGGAACTGGGCGAGGAGATTTTTCACATGCCGGTGCGGCTGGGTATTCCCCGCTATACCGGCTCGCTATCGGACGTGGTCCGCAGCCCGCGCTATGCCACGGGAGTCGGTCTCTTGCTCGAAGGTGTGGTCCAGACGCAGCGGGGACTCATCGCGCGGCAGGGGGGATCTTTGAAGCAGGTCGTCAAGAGGATGCGCCAATGGTTTCAACGGAATTTCTAGAAGTGCACAGGCAGGTGTTTTCTAACTTCATCCCGGAAGGAGGTCAGCATGTTTGAAGTCGTCGAAAGCACGGCGAGCGGTACCGTGATCAAGGTGATCGGCGTCGGCGGTGCAGGCGGCAACGCCGTCGATCACATGATCCGAAACGGCGTGGCCGGCGTCGAGTTCATCACCGCCAATACCGACGGTCAGGCATTGTCGCGAACCCAGGCGAAGAGCCAGATCCAACTCGGATCGACCGGCCTGGGCGCGGGGGCCAAGCCCGAAGCCGGGCGTGCCGCGGCGCTTGAGGCTCGCGACCAGATCGCCGATGCCCTGCGCGGATCGCACATGGCCTTCATTACCGCCGGAATGGGCGGCGGCACCGGCACGGGGGCCGCCCCGGTGGTCGCCGAGGTCGCCAAGGAGATGGGCATCCTCACCGTCGCGGTCGTGACCAAGCCCTTCTCGTTCGAGGGCGTGCGCAGGATGCAGGCCGCCGAGGTCGGCATCGAGGAGCTATCCCAGCACGTCGACTCGGTCATCGTGATTCTCAACGAGAAGCTCGAGGAAGTGCTCGGTGACGAAGTATCGATGGAGGAAGCGTTCTCCTCGGCCGACAGCGTCCTCAAAAACGCGGTCGCCGGGATATCCGAAATCATCAACGTGCCGGGCCTCATCAACGTCGACTTTCAGGACGTTCGAACCGTGATGGCCGAGCAGGGAATGGCGATGATGGGTTCCGCAGCCGCATCGGGCGTGGATCGCGCGCGCATCGCCGCCGAGCAGGCGGTGGCCTGCCCATTGCTGGAAGGCGTCAATCTGTCCGGTGCGCGGGGCGTCGTGGTCAACATCACGGCCAACAAGTCGAGCCTGAAGCTGCGCGAGACCAAGGAGGTCATGAACACCATCCGTGGTTTCGCCGCCGATGACGCGACCATCATTTTCGGCGCCGTCTACGACGACCCCATCGGGGACGAGCTGCGCGTCACCGTGATCGCAACGGGTCTCGGGCAGCCGCAGATCACACGCCAGGTCAAACCCAAGCTGGTGCAAAAGACCGGCACCGACAACCTGCCGATCGGCGGGGTGGATTACCGGATGCTCGACGAGATGCCTGCAGTGATCCGAAAGAACCGCGCCTCTACCATCGAGGCACTGCAGAACAGCGGCGTGGACAAGTACGACATCCCCGCTTTCCTTCGCAAGCAAGCCGACTAGGGAGATACGAATGAGCACAGCCAAGAGACCCGGTATGCCTCGTTACTTGCGCAAGCCTCTGATCGTCAGACACGGGGCGCAGCTGTCCGCGCGGACCACTCCAGTGCTGGTCCGCACCGTGGCATTTATGCCCGCCTATCAACGCAAGCGGCTGCATTGAATTCAAGCCCAGCGCAGTCTCACCGGAATTCCGGGCCGGTGAGACGGCCCTGCTGTGCTAAAATCCTTCGCTTTCAATCGGCTATGGCACAAAGCTGCCTCGGCGTAAATGTTCAAGCAGCGCACTCTAAAATCCGTGATTCGCGCCACCGGTGTCGGGCTGCACACCGGCGAGAAGGTGGCGATGACCCTGCGGCCTGCAGCACCCAATGCCGGGATCGTATTTCGGCGCGTCGACATGCCTGTGCCGGTGGATATCGTCGCCGACGCCTTCAAGGTCACCGACACCCGCCTTTGTAGCACTCTCGAAACCAATGGCGTCAAGGTCGCGACTGTCGAACACGTGATGTCGGCGTTCGCGGGCCTCGGTATCGACAACGCCTACGTAGATCTCACCGGGGCGGAAGTCCCGATCATGGACGGCAGTGCCGCGCCCTTCGTGTTTCTCATACAATCGGCGGGCATCGAGCAGCAGCCGGCGCCCAAGCGTTTTTTTCGGATCAAGAGAGCGGTCGAGGTGAACGACGGCGACAAGTGGGCGCGCTTCGAGCCCTTCGAAGGTTTCAAGCTCTCGTTTTCGATCGAATTCGACCACCCCGCTTTCGAGCGATCCACGCAGACTGCGTCAGTCGATTTTGCGAACACGTCTTACGTGAAGGAAGTCTCGCGGGCGCGTACCTTCGGTTTCATCCAGGAAGTGGAAGCACTGCGCGATTCGGGTCTCGCTTTGGGCGGGAGCCTGGACAATGCAATAGTCGTCGACGAATACCGCGTTTTGAACGCCGAGGGATTGCGCTATAGCGACGAGTTCGTAAAGCACAAGTTGCTCGACGCCATCGGCGATCTTTACCTAGTCGGGCATCCCTTGATTGGCGCTTTTTCCGCGCACAAGTCCGGACACGCCCTGAACAACCGCTTGTTACGCGCGGCGCTCGCCTCCAACGATGCTTGGGAGTGGGTTACTTTTGAGCGGGAGGAGGACGCTCCGGTGGCTCTATCCCGTTTGTTCGCCCTGCCTGCCGGTTAGCCGGTCTGCTGCGAGCCCAGGCTGTTGCTTGCCCTTCGCATTGCCGCAATTCTCGCGGTGCTCACCACGGCTGCAGGGGTCATCCTGTATCTGATTACGCACGACCGGAAGTATCTGCGCCTTGCCTTTCAAGTATTCAAGTACGCTCTCATCTTCGCCCTGCTCGTTTTCGGCCTGCTGATCCTCGAACGCGCAATTGTACTCGTCTAGGCAAAGACTTACTTGCGGTGCCGGGACGCAAACTTCCCGAGGGCACTTTTCAGTTCAGAATCAGGGAGTTGTTCGCATAGACGGGCAAGCCCGGAGGCGGCCTCAGAGGTAATTTTCGCTGATTTTTCAACTACTTCTAGACCGGAGTCAAAGGCTTGCACACGCACCTCCATTCCGGTAACCTCGAACGCTCGTTTTGAGAGTTGTTCCGATAATGTCGGGAGCATAAGTTTCAGTTTGGCGGCGATTGCGCCGTTAGCAGCAAAAATAATAACCTTTCCCTGCTTGTAGTTGGCGATCGAGCAGTACCGCGCCAGAGATTCTGGCAGCAAGGCTGCGAGAATCTCCCGCAGCTCGATCAAGCGCCGGGCCTGAGACATGAGCGGAGCGATGCCGTCGGGCTGATTCAAGAAGGCGCAAGGGTTCTTCATACGCATATTCTGGGAATGCATGGGTTACGAGGGGCGGCGTGCATATTATTCTTGTTTCGAGCGGATTGGCCAAGTCAAGGTCACTTACCCTGACTACGAGGCATTTGGTCGTGGGCTCGGTGTTGATTGCCTTGCTTGTGTTCAGCCTCACACTCGGGCTCTTCTGGATCACGGTACGCCATGCCAGCGAAGTCAAGCTTCCCCTGCTTGATTCACTGGTCCGTTCCGCTCAGGAAGCGCAAGGACGCAAGACCGAGGAGTTCCTCCGGGAAAATCTGAACGCCATGGCGGTGAAGCTCGGCCAGATGCAGGCGCAGCTCATGCGCTTGGATGCGCTGGGGGAGCGCCTCTCCGCACTGGCGGGGCTCAAACCGGGAGAATTCCGCTTCAACGAAGCCCCCGGCCGCGGCGGTGCGGTCTCGAGCGTTCCTCCGCAGGATTTGTCAATGGCGGAATTCAACCGGCAGCTCGACCAGCTTTCCAGGCAGATGGAAAACCGGAGCGACACCCTGGGGATTCTCGAGTCGCAGTTATTTGACGCCAAGGTGAAGAAGAAACTCATGCCGACGATTCCTCCGGTGGACGCGGCCTACAGCGCATCGAGCTACGGCTGGCGCATCGACCCGTTCAACGGCATGCTCGCCATGCACGAGGGTGTGGATTTTCCAGTGGATAATGGGACTCCCGTTTTCGCGGCGGCGGGCGGCGTGGTGATCTACTCCGGACCGCATCCCCAATACGGTTTTCTTGTCGAGATCGACCACGGCAACGATTTCACGACGCGCTACGCGCATTGCTCGAGACTCTTAGTCAAGGAAGGCGAGGTCGTTCAGCGCGGAAGCAAGGTGGCGGAAACCGGTTCAACCGGCCGGGCCACCGGCCCGCATCTGCATTTCGAAGTTCGTTACCGGGGCGTGGCGCAGAACCCGATCCGGTTCCTTCAGGCCTCTACGCGCTAGCCAGCTTTCCGATCGCGATTCCACGGCCGACGCATGGTCCGAGCCGGCGGAGTAGCTGCTCCGACGTGCTAAAATCCGACCTTTTGCGCTTCACGGTCGTCATTCCTCGATGATTTCCCGCGTTCTGAAGGCGGTATTCGGCAGCCGCAATGATCGACTTCTAAAGCACTACGGCAGGTCGGTGCGGGCGATCAACGATTTCGAGCCGTCGATCGCAGCGCTTCCGGATCACGGCTTGGCGGGAAAGACGCTCGAATTGAGAGAGCGTTTCGCAAAGTGCGTCCAAGGCGTCCCCGATGAGGGACGGGACCTCGCCGAGAAAGCAGCGCTCGCGGAGCTCCTGCCAGAATCCTTTGCAGTCGTGCGCGAGGCTGCGAAGCGCGTGCTCAATATGCGTCACTTCGACGTGCAGCTGGTCGGTGGGATGGTACTGCACGACGGCAAGATCTCGGAGATGCGTACCGGGGAGGGCAAGACTCTGGTCGCGACCCTCCCCGCCTACCTCAACGCGCTCTGCGGCCGCGGCGTGCACATCGTGACGGTCAACGACTACCTGGCAAGCCGGGACGCCGCGTGGATGGGAAAAGTCTACAAATTTCTCGGACTCTCGGTGGGCGTGATCTTGACACAGATGCCGCATGCGGAAAAGCAGTCGGCCTACGCGGCCGACATCACCTACGGCACCAACAACGAATTCGGATTCGATTACCTGCGCGACAACATGGCGATGCAGGTCGGCGACCGCTTCCAGCGCGGACTAAATTACGCGATCGTCGATGAAGTCGACTCGATACTGATCGACGAAGCACGCACGCCGCTCATCATCTCCGGGCAGGCAGAGGATCGCACTGAGATCTACTCGCGCATGAACGAGGTGGCGCCGATGCTCAAGCGCCAGGAGAAAGAAGACGCGCCGGGCGACTTTCACGTCGATGAGAAGAACCACACGGTGCTGCTCTCTGAGGAGGGGCACGAGCACGCGGAGAAACTGCTCGCACGCGCGGGACTCCTGCCCGAAGGGCGCAGTCTCTACGAGCCGGCGTACGTGAATCTGATGCACCACCTCAACGCCGCCTTGAGGGCACACAATCTTTTTTTCCGCGACCGTCACTACGTGGTCCAAGAGGGCGAAGTGATCATCGTCGACGAGTTCACCGGCCGGCTCATGCCGGGACGGCGTTGGTCGGACGGGCTGCACCAGGCGATCGAGGCGAAGGAAAACGCTTCGATCCAGAGCGAGAACCAGACGCTTGCCTCGATCACCTTCCAGAATTATTTCCGCATGTACCGCAAGCTCGCCGGTATGACCGGCACGGCCGATACCGAGGCTTACGAGTTCCAGGAGATCTATGGGCTGGAAGTGGTTGTCATCCCGACGAACATGCCTATGGTTCGCGCCGATCGCAACGACCAGGTGTTCCGCACGGCCCCGGAGAAATTCAAGGCGATCATAAGCGACATCCAAGAATGCTATCAACGTGGCCAGCCGGTGCTGGTCGGCACCACTTCGATCGAGAACTCCGAGTTACTGTCGGGGATGCTGCAAAAGGAGAAGTTGCCGCACCAGGTCTTGAATGCAAAGCAGCACGCGCGGGAGGCGGAGATCGTGGCCCAGGCCGGGCGCCCGAAAGTCATCACCATCGCGACCAACATGGCCGGCCGCGGAACGGACATCGTGCTGGGCGGCAACCTCGAGAAGCAGATCGACCCCGTGCGGGAGAAAGAAGATCTAGACGCCACGGAGAAGGAACGTCGCATCGACGAGCTGCGTCGGGAATGGCAGGGCCTGCACAACGACGTCATCGCCGCAGGCGGCCTGCACATCATCGGCACCGAAAGACACGAGGCCCGGCGCATCGACAATCAGCTGCGGGGACGCTCGGGCAGGCAGGGGGATCCGGGATCGTCGCGCTTCTATCTTTCACTCGAGGACCCCCTGCTGCGCATCTTCGCAGGAGAGCGGGTCAACGCGATCATGCAGCGTCTGGGGATGCCCGAGGGCGAACCGATCGAGCACGGTCTGGTCACGCGCTCCATCGAGAGCGCGCAGCGCAAGGTCGAGGCGCACAACTTCGACATGCGCAAGCAATTGCTCGAATACGACAACGTAGCGAACGATCAGCGGCGCGAAATCTATCACCTGAGAAATACCATCCTCGAATCTCAGGATGTCTCGGAACAGATCGCGGACCTGCGCGGGGGCGTGGTCACCGACTTCTTCCGTGCGCACGTTACAGAGGAGAGCATGGAAGAGCAATGGGACATCCCCGGTCTGGAGAGAGTGTATGCCGCGGAGCTCCGGCTCGAGCTGCCGCTTTCGAAATGGCTGGCGAGTGACCCGAGTCTTGATGATAGTGCTCTGCTCAAGCGCGCAATTGCGGAGACCCACGCGGCCTATGCGCGCAGAATGGCGAGCAATCCCTCCGAAGCCGTGCACTACGTCGAGCGTCTCATGCTTCTGTCGACGCTCGACAATCACTGGCGTGAGCATCTCGCCGCGCTCGACCATCTGCGCCAGGGCATACACCTGCGCGGCTACGCACAGAAAAACCCCAAACAGGAATACAAGCGCGAAGCGTTCGAACTGTTCGGCAACCTCGTGGAATCGGTGAAGCTGGAAGTGACGCGAACGCTGATGACCGTCGAGCTTCGCAATCCGGAGCAGGTCGAGCAGGTGGAAAGGATCCAGGCACCCGCGGTCGAGAACGTGCAATACCAGCACGCGGGCTATGAAGAGGCGCTCGCCGGGGCGGGGGCCGACGCCGCGCCGGGACCGAAGGCTGCGCCGT
>DATDGA010000009.1:0-2969 GCA_036522335.1 Burkholderiales bacterium | reverse complement strand
GTTTCACGATTGTTGTGCCGTTCACCTCGAAAAGCGTAGCGAGGCTATCATAATGCCGCTGCCGCCTTATTACGATGGCGCTACGAGACATCGACCTGTAACAATTCCGCAACACGCTCTTCTTAGACTCCGTTTTTCATGCTCCAGAGAGCCCGCATTCCGCTCGCCAGGATCAAGCCGCAGTTCCTCTCCCGCGAGGTCGCCGTGCTGGCTTTCAACCAGCGAGTGCTGGCTCAGGCCGAGGACCGGCGGATTCCGGTTCTGGAACGCCTGCGCTTCCTGTGCATCCTGTCGAGCAACCTGGATGAATTCTTCGAAATCCGCGTCGCCGAGCTCAAGGAGCGCATCAAGCTGGGCAACGAAATGGAGTTTTCCGGAGAGACATCTCCGGCGGAAGTATTTCCCCTGATCAGCGAGCGCGCCCATGCCCTGGTCGCGGAACAATATCGTTTGCTGAACAAGGAAATCCTTCCGGCACTTGCCGACGAGGGCGTGCGCTTTCTCGCCGAACAGGACTGGAGCCGGGAGCAACGCTCCTGGCTCCACGACTATTTCCTGAGGGAATTGTTCCCGCTCCTCACGCCCATCGGCTTGGACCCATCGCATCCTTTTCCCCGCGTGCTCAACAAGAGCTTGAACTTTGCCGTGCAGCTGGAGGGTCGCGATGCCTTCGGGCGCAACTCCGGCACGGCGATCGTCCAGGCGCCGCGCGCCCTGCCGCGGGTGATCCAGCTGCCGAAGAAAATCGCCCGCGAGGGCCACGCCTTCGTGCTGCTGACCTCGATTCTGCAGGCATTCGTCCAGGCGCTCTTCCAGGGCATGACCGTCCGGGGCTCGTATCCTTTCAGGGTCACCCGAAACAGCGATCTGTTTCTCGACGAGGAGGAGATCAAGAATCTGAGCACCGCGCTCGCGGGCGAACTGCCCCAGCGCCACTTCGGTGACTCGGTGCGCCTGGAAGTCGCGGACAACATGCCCGCCGAGCTCGAGCAATTCCTTCTTGCGCAATTCCAGCTCTCCAGTGAAGATTCGTACCGCGTCGACGGACCCGTCAATCTCGTCCGGCTCATGCAGATTCCCGATCTGGTGGACAAGCCCGATCTCAAATTCGCGGCGTTCGTCCCGGGCACGCCCAAGGCTCTCGAGAAAAATCCAGACCTTTTTCGCGTCATCCGTAAGGGCGACATCCTTCTGCATCATCCTTTCCAGTCGTTCGACCCGGTCATCGAATTTCTCGAGCAATCCGTCGACGACCCCAGCGTCGTTGCCATCAAGCAGACCGTCTACCGCACGGGTACCGACTCGGTCCTCATGAAGTACCTGATCGACGCGGCACAGCGCGGCAAGGAGGTTACGGTGGTCGTGGAACTGCTCGCGCGCTTCGACGAGGAAGCCAACCTCAATTGGGCGGCGAAGCTCGAAGAGGTGGGGGCGCACGTGGTCTACGGCGTGGTCGGGTACAAGACGCACGCCAAGATGTCCTTGGTGGTGCGCCGCGAAGAGGGAAGGCTGCGGCGCTACGTCCATCTTTCCACGGGCAACTATCACCCGCGCACGGCAAGGCTCTACACCGACTTCGGGCTTTTCACGGCGGACGAGAAAGTCTGCGAGGATGTGAACGAAGTTTTCAAGCAGCTCACGGGTCTGGGGCGCGCGCGCCGGCTGCATCACCTCTGGATCTCGCCGTTCACGCTGCACGAGCGCGTGCTCGCGGCGATCAAGCGCGAAGCGAATCACGCCCGCGCCGGCAGATCTGCACATGTCATCGCCAAGATGAATGCCCTGATCGAACCGCAGGTCATCGAGGCGCTCTACCGCGCCTCGCAGGCCGGGGTAAAGATCGACCTGATCGTGCGCGGCGTGTGCGCTCTCAGGCCGGGAATTCCGGGGTTGTCGGAGAACATACGCGTGCGCTCGGTCATAGGGCGCTTTCTCGAGCACTCGCGCATTTTCTACTTCCTGAACGACGGGGAGGAGGATGTCTACCTGTCGAGCGCCGACTGGATGGGGCGGAATTTCTTCGGCCGCATCGAGCTGTGCTTCCCCGTGCTCGACCGCAGGATCAAGCAGCGTGTCATTCACGAAGGCCTCAAGCCCTATATTGCGGACAACAGCCAGGCTTGGGAGATGGATGAGAACGGCAACTACCAGCGCAGGAAATCCCGCGGCCGGATTCCCCGCTCCGCGCAGGAGCAATTGCTCGCAGCGCTCGCCGCGGCAACCTAGGACCGCGGGTCTGACGCGAATGCGCCTTGCGCGGCCTCACGCATACCGTTATCACGGCACTGTCGCGGCCTCGCGAAATTTTCATGATATATAGAACGTCACGTTCGGCCGCAATCGCCTACGTCATCTTGGGAGTCGTGCACATGCAGGAGAGTCCTTTCAAAGGCAAGACCGGAGTGCAGCGCCTGTGGAACGCGCTCGGCTATTCACTACAGGGAATGGCATCCGCGTTTCGACACGAAGACGCTTTCCGCCAGGAGACGCTGCTCGCTGCGCTGCTGGTCCCGGCGGCCTTCTTCGTTCATGTCAGCGGCAGCGAAAGGGCCTTGATGGTAGCGAGCGTGCTGCTTGTTTTGGTGGTGGAATTGCTCAATTCCGCCGTGGAGGCCGCGGTCGACCGGATCTCGCTTGAAAATCACCTCCTGGCCAAGCGCGCGAAGGATATCGGCAGCGCTGCCGTATTCCTGAGCCTGATAAACGTCGTCGTAGTCTGGTCCCTGGTTCTCTTCGGGTAGCTGTCAAGAAACCTTAAGAAAAACTTCATTCCGGCTTCATGCAGGGCGCGCACTGTGCGCGCCCATGAGCACGCTCTCGAAGCCCGATACCCGCGGCGCGCTCCGCATCGCCGTGGCGACCGAGACCTATCCGCCGGAAATCAACGGCGTCGCGCGGACCGTGGGCCTCATGGTCGAGTCGCTGCTCGAACGCGGTCACGACGTCCAGCTCATCCGCCCGCGGCAGGG
>DATDGA010000008.1:0-8587 GCA_036522335.1 Burkholderiales bacterium | reverse complement strand
CAGCGGAACGTTGGCGCGAGGCGGGTTTCAGCGGCGGGAAACAGCGTGTCTCCGTCGTAGACGGCTACCGCGTGATGTACTCGTACGTCAGAACCTTTCCCTTCGCGAATCTGAAGGCCGAGCAGGCCGACGCATCGAGATACGTCGAGGACAAGGGGATCGTTGCCCTGGACCTGGCCGAGATGGTAAAGGCCGACGACAGCCTGGATCTCGTCAATTTTTCCTATCGGGATTTCTCCGGCCAGAAGGTAACGAAGAGAGAACTGGCCGGGCGCGCCCTGGGAATAGCGCAGATTTTCTCGGACGAAGACCTGGTCATCGTGACCATCTATTTCCTGAACCAGATTCCGGAGAATCGCAGATTCCAGACCTACGAAGAATTCATCTCCCTGCGCGACGCTTTCATCCGCGGTTATATCGATTGCGTGGCAGAGAAAAGAGCTGCGCAATGACCCTGACAACTCGTTCGAGATTGCCCAACCGATCCCGAAGGGACTTGCGGCGTCGCGTCGCGCGACGAGACTCACCCAGTGGGTCGGTACAGCCTTGTAAGGTTTTCCCGACTTACCTTGTCCAGGACGCCAGAGTAGGATACGCCTGACGCGAGGGCAGCCCCAGAGCTCGGCCGGCGTCCGTAATAAAACAAAAAGGCCGCCGTTCGAGAAAGGGAGATCGATGTCGGAAACGGTAAAGATCAGCGACGCAGGCGACTCGCTGCTCATCACTGCCACCACCAGATTGGCAGTGGATGCAGTCCTGCGGGACTTCCTGTCCCAGGGTTCAAAGCTCATATCGGATGCTGCGCCCCTGGGAGCCAAGTGGCTGGCCAGTTGCACCAAGCCCCTTCTGCCCCAGGCGTCGGCTTCGATCGACGTCGATGCCATCGCTCAACGCGCTGCGCTGCACTCCGTGACGATCTCCGACGCGGGGCCTTACTTGATGGTGTCCGGAGAGGATAAGGACACCGTCGTGGCGGCGCTCGGCGAGTTGGCAAAGACCGGGGCAGAGCCGACATTCGAAATAACGCAGGTCGGAAAGAAGTGGATCGCACGCTGCGAAAATCTCAAGTTCGGTCACCGTGAAGTCAAGGTGGAACAGTTCGGGCTGTCCTATGTGATCAGCGGACCGAATCGTGAGGCCGTCGAAGAGAAAGTGAAGGAATTCGAACTGAAAGGCGCGAAAATATTGGTGAACATCCAGAAGATAGACAATGACTGGATCGTGACCTGCGACACGGGAGGTGGTCACGATACCGTTTACAAATGGTAGAACAATTGCCATGAAGCCCTGCGCTCCATTTTCTCGCGCGCTGGGCGCTCTTCTTCTCCCGCTCGGCCTCCTATTCGCCGCTTCATCTCCGGCGCAGCAGGACTACCCCTCCCGCCCGATCCGCTTCATCACGGCGGCGGCGCAGGGCGGCACGTCAGACATTCTCGCGCGCGTGTTTGCCGCGCATCTCACCGAGGCGTTCAAGCAGCCGGTGGTGGTGGACAACCGCGCGAGCGCGTCCGGCGTGATTGCCGGGGAGCTGACCGCGAACGCGGCGCCCGACGGGTATACGATCCTGCTCGCCTATCACCAGCACACGGTGAACGCAGCGCTGAATCCCAAATTGCCGTATCACCCGGTGAACAGTTTCACGCCGATCACTCAACTCACCACCGCCGGCTTGATGCTGGTGGTGAACCCGGCAGCGCCGGTGACGAACCTCAAGGAGTTCGTGGAGTGGACGAAGAACTTCAAGGGTCCGCTCAACTACGGTTCGGCCGGCAACGGCACCGGCGGGCATCTCGCCGGCGAGCTCTACAAGCAGATGACCGGCGTGAAGGCCGAGCACATCCCGTACAAGGGCTCGGGGCCGGCGCTGATGGACCTGCTAGCCGGGCAATTCCAATTCGATTTCGCCGGCATTCAGGCGGCGCAAACCCTGGTGCGGGCCGGGAAGCTGCGCGCCCTCGCTGTCACCACGCCCAAGCGCCTCGCGACCCTGCCCGATCTGCCCGCCATGGCCGAAGCGCTGCCGGGCTTCGAAGTCGTGGGCTGGTACGGCGTCATCGGGCCGGCCGGACTGCCCAAGCCCATCGTCACCCGGCTGCACGACGAGTTCATCAAAGTCCTCAACCGCTCCGACGTGCGCGAGCGCATCGTGGCGGACGGCTCGGAGCCCACGGGCACTACGCCCGAGGAATTCCGTCTCTTCATGCTTGCCGACCTCGCCAAGTGGGCGAAGCTTGTGAAAGAGAGCGGCGCGAAGCTGGATTGAAGTTACTCGGGCCGATACGACTGGACCTTTTCTCCTATTTTCGATGGTGTATATGCCGATCATCCTGGCTCTCGCAACGCCGGCTCTCGTTGTGTTTGCCGTATTCAGATATTTCCTGTCGAAGCGATGAATAAAGCATCCGCCACAGCCAGCCATCGGAGACGAACCTCCGCAAGATGACACACGGAGAATTCCATGGCGTTTTTCCCTATCTTGTCTCACCGATGGATGGTGGACGGGTCAAGGACGCGGTGCTCGCGCGCCTCGTGAACGATCTGATCGCGAGCGGAGTCCACGGCCTGACGCCGCTCGGATCGACCGGAGAGTTCGCCTATCTGAATCGCGAGCAGCGCCACCGCATCGTCGAGGTGGTGGTGCAGGCGGCGCGTCGTCGCGTGCCAGTCGTCGCTGGTGTTGCGGCGACCACGATCGCGCACGCGGTCGAGCAGGTGAAGGCTTACGACGCGCTCGGGGTGGACGGCATTCTCGGGATTCTCGAAGCCTATTTCCCGGTCGCGGAGGACGGTGTCGTCGACTATTTCACCGCGATGGCCGAGGCGACCCGATTGCCCATCGTGCTGTATACGAACCCGCAATTTCAACGCAGCGACCTCACCCTGCCCGCCATCGAGCGGCTCGCCAGGGTGAGCAACATCCGTTATCTGAAGGACGCGTCGTCGGATACCGGCCGGCTCTTGAGCATCATCAACGCGGTCGGGGACCGCATACGGGTATTCAGCGCCTCGGCCCACATTCCGGCGTGCGTCATGCTGATCGGCGGCGTGGGCTGGATGGCGGGTCCGGCGTGCGTCGTGCCCCGGCAGAGCGTGCAACTGTACGATCTGTGCCGCGCTCAGCAGTGGGAGGAGGCGATGCAACTGCAGCGCAGGCTGTGGCGCATGAACCGAGTATTCGCCAAGTACAACCTGGCTGCGTGCATCAAAGGCGGCCTGGAGCTCCAGGGCTACGAAGTCGGCCAGCCCCAGCCGCCTCAGACGCCGCTCTCCGATGCGGGCCGCGCCGAAATCAGAGAGATTCTCTTCGAACTGGGAGCGCTCTCGACCGCCAGCGCGGCCGGGTAAGCGCCGCGTTCAAAACACCCCGCAGCCGCAGGCGTCCCACCCTCCTCCGTCGACGATCAGCTGCGGCCGCGACAGCGCCCGCGCGAGCGTGCGCGCTTCGGCCGCCGCGCGCTTGTAATACTCGCCGTACTGGCGCACCGGCAGCCAGTCCTGGGATACGGGCGGCAGCGGCGGAGCGAGGCGCGAGTACGGGCCCGCGCCGTAGACGACCTTGCCGCCGACCATGGTCATCACCGACTCGATGTCCTTGATCTCGTCCACCGGCACGTTGAAGTAATCGGCGGAAAGGATCGCGAGATCGGCGAACTTCCCCGGTTCCAGCGTGCCCTTCTTCCCTTCCTCTCCCGAGATCCAGGCGCTGCCTGAAGCATACAGGCGCAGCGCTTCGGTGCGGTCGAGCAGGTTCTTGTCGCCCTGCAGCTTCGCGCCACCGAGCGTCTTGCCGGTTACCAGCCAGTGCAGCCCGATCCAGGGGTTGTAGCTCGTCGCGCGGTTTGCGTCGGTCCCGCAGGCGAGCGGAATGCCCATCTCGCGGATGCGCGCGATGGGCGGCGCGTCGGCCGCAGCCTCAGCGCCGTACTTCTTGAGAAACGCTTCGCCGTCGAGCGACATGCGGTTCTGGATGTCGATCGATCCGCCCAGCGCGGCGAGCCGCTCGAGCGTCTTCGGCTGCAGCGTCTCGCAGTGATCGAGCCCCCAGCGCAGATTCTTGAGCGGCGCTTCGCGGTTCACCTGTTCGAGTACGTCGAGCACGCGGCTCGCCGAAGCGTCGAAAGTCGTGTGCTGGCGGAACGGCCAGCCCTGCGCGACGATGAACTTCACCACCGGGGTGAGATTCTTCTCCATCACCCCCGGCGGCGGCACCGGATAGTCCTTGGCGAAGTTGGCGACGTCGCCCGCCTGGTAGAGAATGTATTCGCCGGCGCCGATCATGCGGTAGTAGTCGGTACCCTGGCCGTACTTGACGAGCTTCGACCACGCCGTGTAGTTATCGAGCTCCTTGCCGGGCGCCTGCGCAAAAAGCGTGTAATTGATGCGCAGCGTCATCTGCCCGTCCGCGGCGAGCTTGGCGATCGCCGCGTAGTTGTCAGGATAGTTCTGGCCGCCGCCGCCCGCGTCGATCACGCTGGTGACGCCGAGCCGGTTGTGCTCGCGCATGAAATGACGCGTCGAGAGGATCTGGTCCTCGGGCGACAGCCGCGGAATGCGCAGCCACACCGACACCAGGCTCGCGAGGCTGGTGGTAGACATCACCAGGCCGGTGGGATTGCCCGAGGCGTCGCGCTCGATCGCGCCGCCGAACATGTTGGGCGTGTCCTTGTTCCAGCCGAGCGCACGGATGCCGGCGCGATTGAGCCAGGCGCGATCGTACAGATGCATGATCATGCAGGGCGTATCGCCGGTCGCGGCGTTGATCTCGTCGAGTGTCGGGAAGCGCTGCTCGGCGAACTGCGCCCAGGTCCAGCCGCCGATCACCTGCACCCAGTGCGGCGCGGGCGTGCGCTGCGCCTGTTCGCGAACGCGCCGCATGCCTTCGGCGAGCGAAGGCACGCCGTCCCAGCGCACCTCGTTGGTATAGGTCAGCCCGCCGCGGATGAAGTGCGTGTGGCCGTCGTTGATTCCCGGAATGACGGTGCGACCGCCCGCGTCGATCACTTGCGTATTGGGTCCGCGCAGGGGCTCGATGTCGGCGGCCGAGCCGATCGCGGCGATGTTGCCGCCGCGAACGGCGATCGCGCTCGCCGCCGGCCGCCGCGGATCCAGCGTGGCGATGCGGCCGTTGGAAATGATCGTGTCGGCCGGACTGCTGTCTTGCATGAAGGGCATCGCGCAGCCGCCGAGGACGCTGATACTCGTGAATCCCGCGCCCGCCGCCAACGTATCCTTCAGAAAATCGCGCCGGCCGAAGTCGACCGCATTGCGCGTCGTTCCCGCCCCGCACGACAAATGAGTGCACCCCAGGCTCCCGCATTCGTTCGACGGCGCCATGTTTCCCTCCTCTTGACCGGTTCGTTCATTTGGGATTTCTTATCGCGCGCAACGCGTCCGGAAAAAACTATACACTTCGAGAGACCGACTTGGCGACGGATTTCCAGGCGTGGGCAGCGTCCCATCCTTCACCAGGGCACTTCCGAACCGTCGTAGTTGATGAACGTGCCGGATTTCTCCGGAGACAGACCCGCGATGACCTTCCTCATGCCGCGGATCGAGGTCTCCGGCGCGAGCGGCGCGCCCTTCCCGCCCATGTCGGTACGCACCCAGCCCGGGGTGAGCGAGACCACCGTGATTCCGCGCGGCGCGAGGGCGACCGAGAGACCCTTGCCGAGGGCGTTGAGCGCGGCTTTGCTCGAGGCGTAGAAATAATCGCCGCCGCGCATCTCGGCGATCGAGCCGAGCCGGCTCGACATCATCGCCACGATCCTGCGCTCGCCGGCCGCGACGTTCTCGAGCAAAGCCTCGACCACGGCCGCGGGCCCCACGAGATTCACTCGCAGCACTTCCTCCCAGGCATCGTAGTCGAATCGTCCGAGTTTCATGCCGCGCGGACCATAGATGCCGGCGTTGCAGATAAGGACATCGATGGGAACGCCCTTCAGGGCGGCGGCGAGGCGCGCGATCGATTTCCGGTCGGTGACGTCCGCGATATGCGCTTCGGCGCCGAGCTTCGTCAACGCGGCCTTCGCCCGGGCTTCGCGGACGGTGCCGATGACCTTCCAGCCGTCGGCAGCGTACTGCCGCGCGAACTCCTGACCGAGCCCGCGGCCGGCGCCGGTGACAAGAACGGTGTGCGTCTTCGCGCTTCGCATGCTCTGCCTACGCCCGTCTCCCCGATCGTTGGAATTTGCGCATCATAGTTTCGCTCTCAGCCAGGTCTGCGCCTCCCGAAGCAGACTTTCGAGCGCCTCGCCGCGCGCGGTCGGCAAATTCGGATTCACTTGGGCGCCATTGCGGGTCTGCAAATAGGCTAGATGCCGGTAGCCTTCGGGAAAGCGCTCGAGCAGCGCCGGGTCGAGCGATATCGCGTCGCCCGGATCGACGGGGTCGATCCGGTCCTTTTCGTAAATCACGGAGCGTTTGGCGATGCGCCAGGCGCCGTCGCGCCTTTCCACCCGGTCGAGGAAACGGCCGGTGCACACCGCATCAACCTCGACGCCGTCGAGCCGCGAACGCACGTTGATCGACATCCTGGTCTGCGCGAGCGCCCGCGGGCCGTCGATCTCCGCAGCCGTGCCGCCGAGAAAATGCTGCGAGCGAGATCCCTTCCGCCACGACGCCTGGCAGGCCTCGATGAAGTCGTCGAATCCGCCGTCGAACCACGTGGTGGTGATCGTCGCGCCCGGGTGCGCGGTGCCGCGGAGACTTTCCCAATCGCCCGTGTCGCGCGCGAGCGCCCATCTCTGCGAGAGCGCGGCGATGGCAAGCTGATCCTGGAGATCCGACATTTCTCATTCGGGCTCGATGCCCGCCCTGCGCAACAGCGAAGTCCATCTGGCCACTTCGGCTTTGACGAATGCCTCGGTCTCTGCGGGGTTCATGCGCAGGCTCCTTCCGCTGCCCGTCTCCAGCCGTGAACGGACTTCGGCCGACAGCATCGCCTTGTCCACCTCGGCGCGAAGGCGCTCGACGAACGAGCGCGGCGTGCGCGCGGGCGCGAACAGCCCGAACCAGGTTTCCATCTCCAGGTCGACCACGCCGGTTTCGATGAGCGTCGGCACTTTCGGCATGGTAGGGGCGCGGGCGCGGCTCGACACCGCGAGCGCCTTGACCTGCCCCGAGTCCACGTAAGGCTGTGTCGTGGTGGTGTTGTCGAAGAACAGGTCTACCCGCCCGGCGAGCAGATCCTGATAAACGGGTTGCGCGCCCTTGTAAGGCACTTTCACCATGTCGACTCCGGTGAGCGCGGCGATGATGGCCGCGCCGATGTACTGTCCGGTGCCGATACCGCTCGTCCCGAAGTTGAGCTTGCCCGGGTGCGCGCGCGCAAAGTCGATCACTTCGGCGAGGCCCGCGAACGGCAGGTCCTTGCGCCCGACCAGCGTATAGGAATGACTCACCACGAGCCCAACGGGCGCGAAGTCGGCAAGCGAATCGTAGCCGGGTTCCTTGTACAGACCCATGTTGAGCGCGATATTGGAAAGCCCGCCCACGACGAGGCTGTAGCCGTCGGGCGCGGCTCGGGCGACGAGCTGCGTACCGACGAGGGTCCCTGCGCCGGAGCGATTCTCGACCACGAAGGCCTGTCCCGTCTGCTCGCTCAGCTTTTGCGCGAGCACGCGTCCCACCAGATCGAAACCGCCGCCGGGAGCCGACGGAGCGACGATGCGCACCGGACGCACCGGATAATCCTGCGCGAGCACCGTACCGCACATCATGCATGCGGCGAGAGCGATCAAAGTCGCGCATGCCCCATGTTGGCGTGAACTTTCGAAGTTCGACATGGCTTTCATATTAGAATACCGCCGCGCTTCACGCACACTCCCGGCCAAGACAAATTATCGCGACGTTGAAGAACCCATGTGCCGTACCCGGGCCGCTTTCGGGCGGCCGCGCTGAAGTGCGGTCGCCGCGAGGCCGGACTCGACCCCTGTGCGCAGCCTTCGCTCTCGCGCTGTGTGCAGCCGCTCCTCCCGCAATCGCGACCAGCGATTTCCTCGCGGACGTGCTCACCGAACGCGGCGGCGCCGGCTGGGGCATGGTCACGCGCTTCGAGCAGTCGCCTTATCGCGGCGGCGGAGTGCGCTTCGACCTGCTGCCGATCTATCTCTACGAAGGCGAATATGTCTACCTGCATTCCTACCGCGCGGGACTCAAATTCAATTTCGGTTCCGACAAACGGGTGGATGCGTTCCTTTCGCGCCGGTTGGAGAGCTATCCGGTCGAAGAGGTCCCGGCGAGCCTCGCAGGAATGTCCTCCCGCATTCCGGAAACCGATTTTGGACTGAGCTATGAGCAGCACTTCGACTGGGGCAACGTCTACGGCGAGGCCCTGCGCGACGTTTCGCACAACTCCGGCGGCGCGGAATTGCGCCTCGGAGCCGGCACCGAGCGCAGGCGCGGGCGGCTGAGGCTCGTACCGTATCCCATGCTTTCCGCCCGCAACGCCCCGCTCAACAATTACTACTACGGCGTGATGCCTTCCGAAGCCACCGCAGACCGTCCCGCCTATCAGCCGGGCGCCGGCGTGAACGGAACGGCCGGCCTGAACGCCCGCTACAACCTCACCGACCGCTGGTATCTTCTC
>DATDGA010000007.1:0-1870 GCA_036522335.1 Burkholderiales bacterium | reverse complement strand
GAAGCGCCACCGGCTGCACCACGCGCTGCGCTTCGGCGACCTGCTGTGGGCGGGCTGCTGGCACGCCGGACTGCGGGTGATCGACGTCGCCGACATCCGCACCCCACGCACGGTCGGCGAATACAACTACCACCCGCCGTTCCCCGAGCCCTCGCACACCTTCATGCCGGTGCCGTCCCCGATCAACGGCCGGCGGATTGCCGTCGCCATCGACGAGGAGGACCACGCGCACGACGAAAAGGAAGTCGAGCGCCGCCGCGGACGGCCGCACGGCTGCCTGTGGGTGCTCGACGTCACCGACCTCGGGGACATTCGTCCCTTGTCGATCTACGAAGTGAGCGAGCTCGACTCGCCCTGGAGCCGCGCCACGCCCGGGCGCTTCGGCGCGCACCAGTTCCAGGAGCACATGGAAGGGACGCAGCTCTACTGCGCCTGGTTCGCGGGAGGCCTGCGCATCGTCGACATCGCCGACCCGCTCGCGCCGCGCGAAGTCGGGTTCTTCATCCCCGAACCGGCTGCCGGAAAAGCCGCGCCGCAGACCAACGACGTCGAGACCGATTCGCGCGGACTGATCTACATCGTCGACCGCTACGCGGGCTTCGACGTGCTGGAGTTCGACCGTTAGGCCCTACCTTCGACTTTCCACGAGCAACTCAGCGACCGTTTTCCTTCCGCACAGCGTAGCAACCGGCTTGCAAGGGCGGAGCTTTCGCCCGCTCCACTGTACGAGTCCTGTCTTCCGAATCGCCAAGAGGCGCTGGCGGAGGCTGAGGCGGGCTCTCATTTCGCGGTCATGGCGCCCCGACGGCCGGCCGCGCTCCTTCCTTGCGCGCCTGCTTCACCAGTGCTTCGTCGAATGTCACGAAACGCTCCGAGTTGCCGCTCAGAGCGAGGTGCAAGGCGTCGGCGAAGTCCATACCTGCTTCGCCCCAGCGCACCGCAGCTGCCAGCGCGTCGGGCGACTGGAAGCGTATCTGTGGCAAGGCAAGCACGCCGCGCACTGCGGCGGCGATGGCCTCGCGCGCGAGCCCGCTGGATCTCAATACCCAGGCGAGTTCGAGGACGACGGTAACCGGCACCCAGAACGTGGCGCCCTCCTCAGTGAGGAGCCGTCGCGCGCGCCGCGCCTGGTCAGGCTCGTCCTCGAGCAAGATCCGCGCGAGGACGTTGGTATCGAGCGCGATCACTTGCGGCGGCGCTTGCGCCCGTAGGCGCGGATGCGCGCATCGTCCGCGGCGACCGCTCGCAGGACGGCCTCGTCATCGGTGAGCCCGGGCCGCCTTGGTTTGCGCAGGTGAGAGAGCATCCCGGCGATGCTTCTCACCTCGGCCACCCGATCGATCGCCTTCGGCCGCGCGGCGAACCCGCCCCCGGGGAGCAGCTCGACGGCAAGCTCGGTCCCCTTCTTCAGGCCGAGCGCCTCCCGCACCCGCTTGGGGATGATCATCTGGCCCTTGCTCGATACCCGCGTGTTCTCCACGACGTTCACCTTCCGGAAGTAAGACAAGAAGGTAAGACGATACGCGCGGGGCGACGCGACGTCAAGCGCCGAGCGTTGGAACGCCGGCCGCCATCACCTTAGTCCCGGATCAGTTCGGCTGCACCCCGGCCGCCTTGAGAACCCGGTCCCAGCGCGCCATCTCGGCGCGGATGTGGGCGGCGGCCTGCTCGGGCCCGGCGCCGATCGGCTGGGTGCCCGAGGCGGCGAGGCGCGCGAGCACGGCTTCGTTCTTCAGCGCCTTCTGCGCGGCATCGTTCAGGCGGTCGATGATGTTCTTCGGCGTGTTCGCGGGCGCCATGAGGATGTACCAGCCGCTCACCGCAAAGTCGGCGAGACCGCCTTCGGCGGTGGTGGGAACCTCCGGCAGGC
>DATDGA010000006.1:0-11272 GCA_036522335.1 Burkholderiales bacterium | reverse complement strand
CAACCCGACCCGCGTCCAGGACCACGATGCGGTCGGCCCGTTCGATGGTGGATAGGCGGTGCGCGATCACGAGCGTCGCGCGGCCTTTGATGAGCGACTCCAACGCCGCCTGGATATGGCGTTCGGATTCGCTGTCGAGGGCTGAGGTCGCCTCGTCCAGAATCAGTACCGGCGCGTTCTTGAGGAACGCGCGCGCGATGGCAAGCCGTTGCCGCTGCCCGCCCGAAAGGCGCACGCCGTTCTCGCCGATCACGGTGGCGAGGCCCTCGGGCATCTCGCGTATGAACTGCATCGCGTGTGCAGCTTCGGCAGCTCGAACGACGTCGGCCTCGCTCGTCCCCGCAAGGCGGCCATAGGCGATGTTCGCGGCGACCGTATCGTTGAAGAGCACGACGTCTTGGCTCACCAGCGCGATATTCGCGCGCAGGCTGGCGAGCTTGAGGGCGGATATGTCAGCACCGTCGAGAAGGATCTGGCCCGAGTCCGGCGAATAGAACCGCGGCAGCAGATTCGCGAGCGTCGTCTTGCCGGCGCCCGAAGCGCCGACCAGCGCAACCGTCTCGCCCGGCTGGATCGAAAAAGAAACGTTGTCGACCGCCGGGCGCCCGCCGGCCGGATATCTAAAGCTCACTCCCCTGAATTCGATCTCGCCCCTAGTACGCCCGATCTCACGCGTCCCGGTATCGGTTTCGGGTTGCTCATCGATGATGCGGAAGACGGTCTCCGAGGCCGCGAGCCCGCGCTGCAGGGTCGCGTTGACGCCCGTCAACCGGCGCAGAGGCGGGAGAATCAGGAGCATCGTTGTCAGAAACGAGACGAACTTCCCCGCGGTGATCTCATCGGCGGCCGCCTGGCGCACGGCAATATAGACGATAAGCGCAAAGGCAACCGACAGCACGATCTGCACCAGCGGCACGTTGGCGGCGGCGGCCGCGGTCGTCTTCATGTCGAAACGGCGCACCTTCTCCGCGCCCGTTGCGAAGCGCCGCGCCTCGTAGTCCTGCCCGTCGAACACCTTGACCACGCGATGGCAGCCGATCGATTCCTCCAGCGCGTGGTTGAGATCGCCCATGGCCGCCTGCTGCGCCCGGCTCATGGTGCGGAACCTGATGGAGAACTTTCGCGTGATCGCGACCACTATCGGCACGACCACCAGCGTCACCAAGGTCAGCTGCCAGTTGAGGTGAAGCAGCCACGCGAGCAGTGCGACGACGGTGAGCGAATCCTTGAACAGAATCGTCATCGCGCTGGTCGCCGCGCCGGTCACCTGCGTCACGTCGTAGGTGAATTTCGAAAGCAGCGAACCGGTGGTGTGGTTATCGTAGAACGAGGTCGGGAGACGCACCAGATTGGCGAACATGGCGTTGCGCAGATCGAACACGAGCTTGCTCGCGACCCAGCCGATGGCATAGTCGGAGAGATAAGAGGCCGTGCCGCGCACAAAAAACACAGCGACGATCAGCGCTGGCAACCACGAAAGCAGCGGGCTTTCCTTGTGCGCGAAGCTGCCGTCGAGCAACGGCTGGAGCAGCGCCGGAAAGGCGGGCTCGGTCAGCGCAAGCACCGCCATCCCGACGATGGATAGCGCGAACGGCACCCAATAGGGTTTGACGTAGCGGAGGAGTCGAAGGTAGAGCTGTAGGCTTGTGGCGTCGGACGAAGCCATGGCTGCGCCGGAAATGGCGGCCGGAAATCGTGAATTATAGCTGATCCCGTTCCGGCTTTTCGGGGCCGGAATCGAAGAACGACGCCATCAGGCCGGCATCAAGCCCCGATAAAGCGCAAGAAGCTGCTCGGTCATGGCCTCTAGACTCAATCTTTCGGCGCGGGTGCGCGCCCGGCGTCCCATGGCGTGCGCAGAGGGGACATCCATGCGAGCGAGCCTTTCGGCGAGCGCATCGACCGCGAGCGCGTCAACAACGTAGCCGTTCACGCCCTCCTCGATCAGCTCGGCCGTACCGCACTGCCGTGTTGTAACTACGGGCAAGCCGCAGGCCATGGCTTCGAGCGCCGCATTCGGAAACGGGTCATAGAGACTCGGCAAGACGAAGGTATCGGCGGCACCGTACCAGGGTCGCACGTCTCCCTGAGCACCCGCAAAGTGCACACGGGATGCGACGCCGAGCGAGCTCGCCGAGCGCTCGGCGAGAGCCTGTGTCTTGTCGCGACCCACGATGACAAGATGAGCATCGCGCTGGCGCGACAGAGCGAACGCCTCGATCAAGCGAAACACCCCTTTGCGCTCGAACCCTGCGCCAACGAATAGGTGCAGGGGTGTCTGCTGCGAAATGCCAAGTCTTTCCCGCATCGCTGCGCGATGCGCATCGCGCAGGCGCGGATGGAACGATTCGAGATCGATGCCATTGTATATGACGTGCAGCTTCGCCTCGGGCGTGCCGAAATGTGCGCGGATTTCGTTTTTCACCATGCGCGAATTGCAGATCACGGCGCGCAGGCGCGGGCTCGCGAACACGCGCCGCTCCGCGGCGAGAACGTAACGATGGTAGGGGTTGAGCGCTATGCCGAGCCGGTCGACCGGGCCGAGGATCATGCTGCGGTTATGCAGCCATTGCGCGTGCACGCCGTCGCCGGCGCGGTAAATGTCGCAACAGGCGACCCGTTCGTGCGACTGCACGAAATCGAACGACTCGCGGGCGAGTCTGTTGCACACCGCGCGCGCGAAGCTCCAGTCCCGCCACAGGCGACCGATGTGAAACGGATCACAGCGAATCATGCTTCCGGGGTCCCCGATCCATTCGCGTGCGAGCACCGTCACCGCAACGCCCCGCCCGGCTAAAGCACCAAGCGCCCGCTCGATGAAGCGCTCGGCGCCCCCATAGGGGTTGTAGCGCTGCCGCACCAGGGCGAAATGCATCGCTCTAGTTCCGTGCGAGCTCGAGCCGCTCGCACAGGGCGCGAACGCCCTCCAGCACGTGCGGACCCTGCGCGTGAAGCAAGTCCGGGTCGATCCCGTAAATCCTGCGGTTGCGAACCGCCGAGACGGATTCCAGGTCCCGCCATGCCTGCGGTGCCTCGCTCCCGAAGCCACTGGTGACGATCGCTTCGGGCTGCGCATGGAGCACCTGCTCGCGCGACACGAGCGGGGTGAGCGTCCTTTCGGCGGCAAAAACGTTGCGCCCCCCGCAAAGGTGAAGGACGTCGCTGATGAGCTGCGCGCCGTTGACCGTGAGCATGGGCTTGTGCCAGATCTCGAGATATACCGCGACGCGACGCTCCCCGACGTGGCGGCTGCGCAGAATTGCGATCTTATTCTCGAATTCCCCTGCGCGCACCTCGGCGACGCCCTCACTCCCGGCCAGCTTGCCGACCAGACGAACGATACGTGGAATATCGGCAAGGCTGCGTGCTTCGGTGACGAAAACCCGGAGTCCGATGCGCTCCAGGCGCCCGATCTGAAGCGGCGAGTTGCCGCTGCGCCAGGCGAGCACGAGATCCGGCCGTAAAGCGATCAGGCGCTCGATGTCGATTCGACCGTTGCTCGCCACCACGGGCAAGCGCTCTGCCTCCTTTGGACGGCGACTGAAACTCGAGACACCCACGAGCTTCGCACCGGCACCCGCTGCAAAGGCGATCTCCGCCAGATGCGGTGCGAGGCTGACAATGCGCTCCGGCGGTCGCCCGAGCGAAATCGTGACGCCGCGGTCGTCGTTCAATTGCAGGGCATGCGCCCTCGCCGCCGCGGCAGCGACGAGCGCGAACGCAATGAATCGGGTCATCGCGCGAGCAGCGAATCGACGGCGGCCAATACCGCTTCCACCGGGAGTCGGGTAAGGCACTCGCTTACCTTGCCGCCGCCACATCCATCGTTACCGCAGGGTCGGCATGGGTGCGCGCTGGAGGCCACGACGCGATGCGGCACTCGCCAAGGCCCCCACTCGAGCTCGCCGCTCGGACCGAAGAGCGCCACCGTCGGCGTTTGCATAGCGGCCGCAATGTGCATGGGGGCGGAATCTACGCCGACGAAGAGCTTCGCGCGGGCGCTGAGCGCCGCCAGTTGCTTCAGCGTGAGCTTCCCGGAAAAATCGGCTACCTGCGCGCTCGCACGCTTGCGAATCTCGGCAATCAGCGCAAGCTCGCGTTCGTCGGGCGCCGCAGTCAGCGCAACGCGCTCGCCGCGTGCCGCAAGTGCGTCGAGGAGTGCCGCTGCACGTTCGGGCGGCCAGCACTTGAACTGCCAGCGCGACCCCGGGTGGAAATGAATGAAACTTCGGGCGGCGAGACCTTGCCCGACCAGCAACCCCTCGACGCTGCGCTCCGCGTCCTCGCCAGGAACGAGCAGGAGGCGGCGCTCGTCTTCACCCGGCTGGATACCGATGCGCCGGAGGGCGTCGAGGTTGACTTCCACCCGGTGGCGCCTCGCGTGGAGAGGGAGCGGAACGAGATGCGTGAAGCTCTTCTTCCAGAGTTGCGGCTTACGGGGAAAATCCGGCGCCACGGCGTAACGCGCGCCAAGCGAGCGCGCGAGCCACGCCCCGCGAGGATGCTCGGAAAGATGCACTACCAGTTCGTAGCCGCGCTCGCGCAGTTGGGTGAACAGGCGCCATTCCTGCGCGAGACGCGCGAGAGCGCCCCTCTCCTTCCAATCGCGCCTCACTGAATGGACTCGCGCGATCGCCGGATGCAGGTCGAGCATCTCCCGAGTCTCCGCATAGACAAGCGCGTCGAGCTCCATGGCGGGCGCCCGGTTTTTGAGCACCGTGAATACCGGCGAGGTCAGAAGTACGTCGCCGTGGTGGCGCAGCTGGATTACCAACGCGCGCCGCAGGCGGGAAACGTCGATTGCATCTACGGGGCCATAATCCATGCCGCGCAAGATAGCAGAGAAACCCAGGCAACCCCAAAAGGTAACCGCATTCCACGGCGGAGCGGTTGCCCTCCGATCAGACGGACAGCGGAAAGATGCTTCGTCTCCCGGGTTGACGACCGCGCACCCGCCGAGATCTCCATAGCCCTCTATCTCGATTGGTACTGCAGAGCCACAAAGACATTGCTACCCGGGGTATTGAAATTCTGCGCGAGCTCGTATTCCCGGTTGAAGACGTTGTTCCATCTCGCCCGGAGGAGCCACTCTTGGCTCAGCGTGTAGCTCGCCGTGAGATTGACTGACGCGTATCCGTGCATTCGGGTATTCGGATCTTCGTTCGTCGAATCGAAACGCGCGCTGCTCGCGACCACTTGGGTGCCCATGCTCCACGGACCGAACGTATAGCTAGCAGCAAGATTGCCATGCTCTCTCGCGCGCCGCTGCAACAACTGGCCCGTCGCCTCATCCACCGGGTCCTGGAACACAAGCTGCGCGCTCGCCCGCAGCCCGCCGAAGAGGCCGTCGTAGTTCAGTTCCGTGCCCCTGATTCTTGCCTGGTTCACATTCTGCGGCATTCCCGCGAACGTATTGGGATCAGAGACGACGAAGACGATGAGATCCGTGATGAGGTTATCGAAATAAGTCGCGCTGAAGCGATTGTTGCCAAACTGATAGTTCACGCCCGCTTCCTTGCTGCGCGAACGCTCGGGACGAAGATCCGGATTGCTGAACCCGGGAAAGTAGAGATCGTTGAAGGTGGGTGCCTTGAAAGCGGTCCCGACCCCGACGCGAAGCCTGAGCTCGGAAGTCAAGCGGTACGCGTAACCGAGTGACCCCGTGGCATGGTCGCCGAATTGGCTGTTGCTGTCTTCGCGTACATTCGCCTGCCAGGCATGCTTCTCGATCTCGCCCCCGTACCCGGCGAACGCCGATTTGATCGTGCGATGAGTCTGGATGTAGGCCGTGTCGCTCGCGACCTTCTGCGCCAGATACTCGAGCCCGGCCATCGCCGTTCCCGGACCGACTTTGACGTCGTTTTGCCAAGTCAGTTGCGGCTGCGTCGTCCTGACGAAACCCGGGAAAGCACCCGTCACCACAAGATCGTCCGTGCTTTGTCCCGCCTTTAGCAGGCTTTGCCAGACGGTGTTGATCTGATTGCGGCTGTACACTGAGTAAGCGGAAAGCGTCTGGTGATTCAGGTCGTCAGTCGTCGGCCCGTTGTCGAAGTACGTATTGCCGTCGCTCCAGAACGCGGTGAAACCTACCTCGTTGCGCTCATCCAGATGCTGCGCGACCTTTCCCGAAAAGTTCGTGTTTCGATAGCCGTCTTTGTCGGGATTGTTGTTGGGATTGGGCGCTCCAGACGGGAGGCTGGATTTTGTCGCGTCAAAACCCTTGGTCTCGAAATAACCGAAATTCAGGCCGAAGTCAGTGCTATCGGCCCTGCTGTTGATGCCGGCGCTCGCGGAATGCGTATCGTAGCCGCCAGCGCCCACCGACACGCTCGCTCCCGGGGTGTACTTTCCGCTCTTTGTGAAAATCTGTATGACCCCTCCGATCGCGTCGGCTCCGTACAAGCTGCTCATCTGACCGGGGACGATCTCGATCCGCCCGATTTGGGCGATCGGAAGATTCTCCAAGGCAGTTGTGCCCGCTGTCGCCGAGCTGATCCTCATGCCATCTAGGAGCACCAGGGTATGGCCGCTATTCGCTCCGCGAATGAACACGCTGCTCTGCTGACCGAAGCCGCCTGTGCTCGCAATTTCGACACCGCCTAAAGTTTGGAGCACTTCGACTAGGGTCTGCTGACCGCTTTGGGCAATGTCTTCGGCCGTAATGACTGTGACGGACTGCAATGTTTGAGACTGAACCTGGGGCAAGCGCGTCGCGGTAACGACGACGGCCGGTTCTTCCGGATTTTGGGCCAGCGCGAACGGCGCCGTGGCCGCGACGAGCGCGGCAACAATGGATCGTTTCAAGGTTCCTCCCCGGCGCGCGTCCCCGCAGGCCGATATCGAGTTGCGAGAGGAAATACAACGCGGAGGCGCACCGGTTTCCCACCGCGCCCCGCGGCATTTCCCACCATCGTCGAGGCCGGTCTCCGGGCTTGTGGGATCGGTGCGTATCGCCTTCCCGCAAGCTTGCGCTCGCAGTGGCAGGGCGCCGGGCCGGACGCAAAATACGTCGGACCTCGACGCCTGTTTGATACGCCCGCGCACACTTACCGTTGCGGGGGCAGCAGAGGACTTGGAAGGACTCGGAACTCCAGTTTCAGCAGGCGCGCGCCCCTCTGAATCCTCGATCCCGAGACCGCTTCGGCACCTCTTTCCCGTTTCACCCCGGCGCGAGGAACGCGTCGGGACACCTCGAACGAGCGCGTTGATTGTACAACACAAGTCGGAGAATCTCGCTCGCGAGAGCATCGGGAATCTACATTGAAAACGAATCCTTACACCTTGACTTAACAGGATTTTCCAAACTATAGTGTGCTGATGGATACGGAATTGGCTGCGCTCGAAGAAAAGATTCGACAGGCAGCACGGTTGTGCCAACGGCTGCGGGATGAAAACCAGGGGCTCCGCCAACAATTGGCCGCATTGCAGGGCGACAAGAGGCAACTCGCAGAAAAAATTGACGGGGCGCGTAGCCGGCTCGAGACCCTGCTCAAGCAAATTCCGGAATAACGCCCTCGGATGAATCAGAAATCCAAGACCCTTGATGTCACCATCATGGGCCGGACCTACAAGGTTGCCTGTTCGGAGGAGGAGCGCAACGCGCTCCTCTCAGCGGTGGCCTATCTGGACAGGAAGATGACCGAGATCAAGAGCGCAGGTCGGGTGGCGAGCGCCGAGCGCATCGCCGTCATGGCCGCGCTCAACATCACCCACGAGCTGCTCAGCTCCAGAAACAGTGCGGGCGGCTTTGACATGGAAGGGCTCAGGCGTAGAATGGCCGCAATGGAGGCGACGCTCGATCAGGCTCTCGCTCCGTAGGCGCGATGGTCAGATAGTTCGGGCGATGCCCTAGGAATTGTCCCCTGTGGTGTACGCCAAGACCCGGAAAAATTCTTGAACCAACAGATTGAATTTGGTTGCTGACTCAAGCGTCACTGTTGCGCGCGTCCCTTAGTCGGATGTACCTGATGTGACCGGAAAGCGACCACCTTGAACCGGAAGGTTGAGGAATCGGTTCTAACGGCACCGGCGGGGGACTCCAAAAAACGAGGAAACCCCCCCAAATGAAAACGCAGGCGTTGGCCTGCGTTTTCATTTGATGAGCCCTGAATTGAATCGTTTCGGCCATGCCATACTGGTTGATGAAATCCGAACCCGACGAGTTCAGCATAGACGACCTCGCCGCGGCTCCAGCCAAGACTACCCCTTGGTTCGGAGTTCGCAACTATCAAGCGCGCAACTTCATGCGCGACAAGATGCGCATCGGCGACAAAGTCTTCTTTTACCATTCGAGTTGTCCGGCGCCGGGCATTGCGGGCATCGCGCAAGTCGCCTCGGACCCCTATCCCGATGCGAGTCAGTTCGACGCGAAGAGCCCTTACTTCGAACCGGCGGCGAAGAGAGACTCGCCCCGCTGGTTCAATGTCGAAGTCAAGTTCGTGAGAAAAACCCGATTGGTGAGCCTTGCCGAGCTGCGCAGCCACAACGAACTCTCCGGAATGCGCACCCTCGCTCCCGGCAATCGGCTTTCGATCACGCCAGTCGCGCCGAAGGAGTGGGGTTTCATCACCAAGAAGCTGATGGGTCTTGGCCGCAGGTAAGACCGCGTCCTCACCGTATGAACCGACTACAGAACGACACGTTGATCCGTGCCCTCCTCAGGCAACCCACCCCCTACACACCGGTCTGGCTGATGCGTCAGGCCGGGCGGTATCTTCCCGAATACAACGAGACGCGCCGCCGCGCGGGGAGCTTTCTCACCCTGTGCAAGACGCCTTCGCTCGCCACGGAAGTGACGCTGCAGCCGCTCGAACGGTTCCCCCTGGACGCGGCGATCCTGTTCTCGGACATTCTCACGATTCCGGACGCGATGGGGTTGGGGCTTTACTTTGTGGAAGGAGAGGGGCCGCGCTTTGAGCGGCCGCTGCGCGACGAAGCTTCGATCGCAAGGCTCTCCGCCCCCGACCCGGGCAAGGATTTGCGTTATGTAACCGATGCGATCGGCGAGGTCCAACGTGCCTTGGCTGGCCGCGTGCCGCTCATCGGGTTTTCAGGCAGTCCTTATACGCTTGCGTGTTATATGGTCGAGGGTGGCTCGAGTGATGACTGGCGGACCCTCAAGCTCATGCTCTATCAGCGTCCGGAGCTCCTGCACCGCGTGCTCGAGGTCAATGCCCGCGCGGTAGCGGCACTGCTGAACGCGCAGATCGAGGCCGGCGTGAACGCCGTGATGATTTTCGACACCTGGGGCGGCAGCCTTTCGACCGCAGCCTACCAAGAATTCTCTCTCGCCTACATTCGCCAGGTGCTATCTCGACTCAACCGCGGCGACGGCAGCACACGCGTTCCGGTTATTGTCTTCACCAAGGGCGGATCGCCCTGGCTGGAACAGATCGCCGCAAGCGGATGCGATTGCGTGGGCCTCGACTGGAGCGCGGATCTCGGCGATGCGCACCGGCGAATCGGCGCTCGCGCGGCGCTCCAGGGGAATCTCGACCCCATGGTGTTGCTCGCCACACCCGAAGTTGTACGGCGCGAGGTCCAAACGGTGCTCGAATCCTTTGGAAGCGGGCACGGCCATGTATTCAATCTCGGCCATGGCGTTCCCCAGCTCGCAGATCCGGAAAATATCGCGGCGCTTGTCGCTGCGGTGCACGAATTGAGCCCCAAATTCCATCCGGCGGCGTGAAAAATCGATTTGCAAGCGTCGACCGGCCCGTGCGACTTATACACAACGCCCCCTGAAAACCCACGTCTGGCGCGGACCTTCGAGGGTCTTCATTCGAGAGGTTTGCAAGCCCCTGTATTGGCGATCTATTTCTTTCCGCTCTCATTTTGAGCAGCGCGAAAAATTCCTTGCAGAAGTGCGAGTTACAGTACTGTGAAAGGCTTACTCACACAGTTATTCACAAATTCTGTGAAAAACACGAAAAACCTCAGACAACCAAGCATTTTATTGCAGTCACCGAAGAAATCACTTGAATAGCACGCCTACGCACTTCAATCCATTCAAATGACGATCCTGCGCGTCGCTCTCGATGTGCCGGTGCCGAAGCTGTTCGACTACCGCTCGGAGGGTGCAACCCAGGCGGATATCGGTTACCGAGCTCTCGTCCCGTTTGGAAACAAGCGTCTCGTCGGTGTGATTTTGGACATCGCGACAAAATCCGAGATAGAGAACTCCCGGCTGCGCCCGGTCGACAAGATCCTGCGCGATGTGGCGCCCCTTCCACACGAGTGGTTGGCCCTCGCGGAATTCTGCAGTCGCTATTACCACTGCCCGACAGGCGAAGTCATATCGGCAGCGTTACCCCCGCGGCTGCGGACCTCCAAGACCGTTCCCGCATTGGCAAGTGAGTATGTTCTGACATCGGCAGGAAAGGACGCGCTTGCGACGATTCCGACGCGGCGCCGGCGCTTGCGCGCGCTGCTTGAGCGGCTTTCGAGCGGTCGGGCCTCCGAGTCCGAGCTCGATATGGAGGGACGCAGCGTTCGCAGCTCGTTGAAGAGCGCCATCGAATCGGGTTGGGTCGCGTCCATCGACCCGAGGCGCTCCGACCCTCGGTTTGTCCACGTGCACGCACTGACCGCGGAGCAGCAGCAGGCCGTCAATCTACTCCACGAGGGACTGGAGAAATTTCGCGTGAGTCTGCTTTTTGGCGTCACCGGCAGCGGCAAGACCGAAATCTACTTCCATCTGATTGCCGAGATCCTCGCACGCCGCAAACAAGCCCTGATTCTGGTACCCGAGATAGCGCTTACTCCCTCACTCGATGCCGCCTTCCGCGACCGATTCCCAGGTGCATGCATTGTCACGCAGACGAGCGCCATGGCCGAACTGGAGCGGGTCCGAGGCTGGCTCCTCGCCCACAGCGGTCGCGCCGACATCGTGCTCGGCACACGGCTCGCCGTATTCACGCCGCTACCCAATCTCGGGCTCGTGGTCGTTGACGAAGAACAGGACGCCTCGTTCAAACAACAAGAAGGCGTGCGCTATTCGGCGCGCGATCTCGCAGTCACCCGGGCACACATCGCGGGCGCTCCGGTCGTCCTGTGCTCGGCGACGCCTTCTCTGGAAAGTTTTCATCACGCGACCTCAGGGAAGTACGATCTCGTGCCGCTCACCCGGCGTGCCATCGACCGGGCCGTATTACCGGCCATACGCATGATCGATACTCGGGCGCATCCGCCCCAGGAGGGCTTTGCTCCTCCACTGCTCGAGGCGCTCGCGGCGCGGATCGCGCGCGGGGAGCAATCTCTGGTATTTCTCAAT
>DATDGA010000005.1:0-2475 GCA_036522335.1 Burkholderiales bacterium | reverse complement strand
AATCCGTTTTCATCAGAGCCGCATCCTAGGCAATCGGGGGCAGGCTTGCAAATGGGGCACTCGAGCGTTGCGCATGCGCCAGGGGCGTCATACCATTCAGCGCAGGGGAGAACGATGGAAAAACAGAATTACGACGCGGGCCTGCCGCTGACGAGCGCGCCCTTCAATCTTTGCGTGCGGCATGGCGATCTGATCTTCATTTCGGGCCTCCCGCCGTTCGACGAGGCTTTCTCCACCGCGGTGCGCGAAGCGCGCGAAAAGGGGCTGCCGATTCCGCCGTTTCCGAATCCGCCCTTCGCAGAGCAGGTGCGCCTCGTGATGGACAACATGAAGAAGCTGGTCGAGGCGGCCGGCTCCAACATGGATTGCCTGCTGAAGGTGATCGTGTGGCTGCGCGATCAGCGCGACGCCGAGGAGTTCGACCGGATCTATCGAACGTATTTTTCCGGCCGCGAGGCGCTTCCTGCAAGAACGCGCATCCAGGCGGGACGCACGCCCCTGGACTGCGGGCTCGAGGTCGAGGCGATCGGTTACGTGCCGAAAAAGAGGGCTGGAAAAAGAGGCGCGGCGCGCAAGCGCAAGGCGGTCCGGTCGGCGAGAAGGAAGTGAATGGCATTCCAAGCGAAAACAATCGGAGGAGATGAGCATGAAGAAACCTTGTATGAAGTCCGTCGTTGGGCTCGCTGTTCTGGGTGCCGCGCTCGTCAGCCATGCCCAAGTGCCGAACAAGGCCGAGAAGCGCGACATGGAGCTCGTCGGTTATCACGATCTGCAGGGCCGCAGCGCCTATCAGCCTCTGGTGCACAAGCAGGGCAACCGCTGGATCGCCTACGTCGGGCACCACGGCGACAACCTGCTCAACTCGCTGACCGGCAAGAAGGAGGACAACGGCACTTCCATCCTCGACGTCACCGATCCGAAAACACCGAAGTATCTCGCGCACATTCCAGGCGAGCCGGGGCTGGCGGAGGCGGGCGGCGCTCAGATGGTGCGAGTGTGCGACGGTGCAGAACTGCCGCGAGCCGACAAGAACAAGGTGTATCTGCTGCGGCCTTTCGGCAACTCAGCGCAAGAAATCTGGGACGTAACCGATCCGTCGAAGCCGGGCCTGCTCACCACCATCGTCAAAGGCCTGAAGGGCACTCACAAGAACTGGTGGGAATGCGACAGCGGCATCGCCTATCTCGTCTCGGGCGTCGAGGGCTGGCGGGTGCGGCGCATGACCCAGGTCTACGATCTGAGCGATCCCGCAAACCCCGTTTTCATCCGCAATTTCGGCCTGCCCGGGCAGCAGCCCGGCGCTACCGGCCCCGCGCCGACCGAGCTGCACGGCCCGATCTCGACCGGCCCGAAAGGCAACCGCGTTTATTTCGGCTACGGCGTCAACAAGGACGGCGTGCTGCAGATCGTCGATCGCGAGAAGCTCCTGAACGGTCCCAAAGAGCCGACCAACGAGAACCTGCTCTATCCGCAGGTCGGCCGGCTCGATCTGCAGCCCACCAACGGCGCGCACACCGTGCTGCCGCTGCTCGGAATGCCCTTGCCCGAGTTCGCCAAAGACGCGCGAGGGGCCACGGGCGACTTCGTGATGATCGTTAACGAGCAGATCGTCAACGAGTGCCGGGAAACGCGCCAGAGAGTGTGGATCGTCGACGTCACGGCCGAGTCGAAGCCGTTCAACGTCTCGAATTTCAACGTGCCGGAGGCGAGCGGCAATTTCTGCTCGCGAGGCGGCCGCTTCGGCTCGCATTCGCCGAACGAGAACCAGCCGCCCATGTACGCGAAGCGCCTGGTGTTCGTCGCCTGGTTCAACGCGGGCGTGCGCGCAATCGACATCCGCGACCCGTACAACCCCAGGGAAGTCGGCTACTACATTCCGGCGAAGACCGCGAAGACCGACAAGCGCTGCGTGAAAATGCCAGACGGAGCCGAGCGCTGCAAGATCGCGATCCAGACCAACAACCTCGAGGTGGACGACCGCGGCTATATCTACATCGTCGATCGCGCCAACACCGGCATGCACATCCTTCAGCTCATCGGTGCCGCGCGCAAGATCGCGAATTTCTGAGGCTCATACGCGGAGAGGCGATGGCGAAGAAAAGCGTACTCGCGCGGCTGGACGAAGCGGTCGACGACTTCTGCCTGCGCACGCGCTACTTCCGGGAGAAGATGACGAAGGGTCGCGCGCGCGTGTTCGCCATGCAGCACCGCCTGAACACGCGCCAGCGGAATTCCGTGCTCAAGCTGAAAGTGGCGGCCAACTGCCCCGACTGGGACACGCGCATCGGCATCATCAAAGCCTGCAGCCAGGAGGTCATCGCGGACCACGAGCACGGAGGCGGCAGGGCGCACTGGGAGATCCTCGAAGACCTCGGAACGCGCATCGGCCTCGAGCGCGACGAAATTCGCGCCGCCCGGCCGCTGCGCTCCACGCAGATCGCCTGGGCTGCGTGGGACGGCCTGATGGCGAACCGC
>DATDGA010000004.1:0-9429 GCA_036522335.1 Burkholderiales bacterium | reverse complement strand
CTTTGCGCCCGTATACCGCGGTGCGCGCCAGGTCGCGGCCGAGGGCGCGCGCGACCGCATCTCCGAACTTGAGCGCCGTCCCCGAAGGCGCATCGATCTTGTGTCGATGGTGCGCCTCGACGATCTCCACATCGTAAGCATCGCCCAGCGCGCGCGCCGCCGTTTCGGCAAGCCGGAATGCGAGATTCACGCCCGCCGACATGTTGGGCGCGAGCACGATCGCGATCCTTCCCGCCGCCGCCGCGATACGTTCATTTTCCTGCACCGAAAAACCGGTGGTCCCGATCACCATGCGAACACCCTTTTCCACGCACTGTTCCATGTGCGCGAGCGTACCTTCAGGGCGTGTAAAATCGATCAGGCAATCGCCTCTCGCAATCTCATTGCCGAAGTCGGCGGCAATCGTCACGCCGCAGGCTTGCCCGACCAGGTCCCCGGCATCTTTGCCGATCGCGGAACTCCCCGGGGCTTCCAGCGCCGCAGCGAGCTTGAGATCCCCCGATCGGAGCACCTCCTCGATCAATGCGCGCCCCATCCGGCCCCCCGCGCCCGCGATGACGAGCCTCATTGCTCGGCCTTTCCCGTTGCCGCCGTAGCCACGATATCTCCCTCGATGCGCTTCAACTTGCCGTCTTCGAAAAACACCGCAATGCGGCGATACTCGGTTTCGCGACTGTTGGCGCGCTGGCGCAGGAACACATAGTCCCAGCGCTCGTCGTGAAATATGTCGCTCACCAGGGGCGTGCCCAGCACGAAGCGAACCTGATCGCGGGTCAAGCCGGGCTTGAGCTGCGCGACCATCTCCTGGGTCACGTAATTCCCCTGCTGAATCTCGATCCGGTAAGGGCTGAGGCTCGGTGCGAAGCCGCACGCAGCGGTGAGAAGCGGAAACGCCAGAACCGACATTCGCGGCACGATCGATCTTTTTACCAGGCAATAAAACCCTATATCATAGCGGAAACGGGTATTCACTCCGAAAGCGATTCGCGGTGACCAACGTCCATGACCTGAAGACCAGCGGCCTGAAAGCCACCGGGCCACGGTTGCGCATCCTCAAGCTTTTCGAAAACAGCAAGGTGCGCCACCTGTCGGCGGAGGATGTCTATCGGATTCTCATAGGAGAAGGATTGGACGTCGGGCTGGCGACCGTGTACCGGGTCCTGACCCAGTTCGAACATGCCGGCATTCTCCAGCGCCATCATTTCGAGTCCGGCAAAGCGGTTTTCGAGCTGAACGAGGGCACCCATCACGATCACCTGGTGTGCATGCAGTGCGGGCGCGTCGAGGAGTTCTACGATGCCGAAATCGAAAAGCGCCAGGTCAGAGTCGCCAGGGAGCGCGGTTTTGCCATTCGCGAGCACTCGCTGCACCTGTACGCGGACTGCACCAAGCCGAACTGCCCCCACAAGGCAGGCCCGAAGGCCTAGGTGCCTCGGGGAAATGGGCCGTTCCCGTGCGCTTTTCTGCCCACCGGCCCGGGAATTTTTCGGTGTCTCCCACAATCGTGCCCATACGAAGGGCACGATCGCCCGTATCGCGATGTGAGAGGTTTGGCGCGCGGTACGATCTGTCTATAATGGGGCATCTGCTTTCGCCTAGCCGACCTTGCCGGAAAAAAAAGGGGGAACCATGGGTCTGAGACTCAAATTCAATTTGGTGCTTTTCTTCGTGTTTGCCCTGGGACTCGCCGTCTCCGGCTACATTTCCTACGACCTCCTGCAAAGGAACGCGCGCGACGAAGTCCTGCGCAGCGCGGGGGTCATGATGGAGGCCGCCCTGTCGATGCGCCAATATACGGTGAGCCAGGTGCGCGACAAGCTCGTGCAGAAGGAAGACGAATTCCTGCCGCAAAGCGTACCCGCCTTCGCCGCGACCGAAATCATGAATCAGTTGCGCAAGAAATATCCCGACTACGCCTACAAGGAAGCGGCACTGAACCCCACCAATCCGCGCGACCGTGCGGTGGAATGGGAAGCCGACATCGTCAACGAGTTCCGCAACAACTCGGGGCGAACGGAGCTCTCGGGAACTCGAGTGACGCCCACCGGCACGTCGCTGTATCTTGCGCGGCCATTCCAGATCAAGGATCCGGCCTGTCTCGCCTGCCATACCACTGCGGAGATCGCCCCGGTGTCGATGGTCAAGCTCTACGGGACCAACAACGGCTTCGGATGGAAGCTGAACGAGGTGATCGGCGCGCAAGTCGTCTCGGTACCCATGTCTCTTCCGATCCAGAACGCGAACCGTGCCTTCTACACGTTCATGGCCTCGCTCACCGGCGTCTTCGTCGTGCTGTTCGTGATTCTCAACCTGATGTTGTCGGTGCTCATCGTGCGACCGATCACCCAGATGTCCGACGCGGCCGACCGCATCAGCACCGGCGACATGGAGATCGAGGAGCTATCCGAAGCTGGCCACGACGAGGTATCGCTCCTGGCAAGGTCGTTCAACCGCATGCGCCGCAGCCTCGAAAAAGCGATCAGCCTGATCGACCAGAAATAGCCTCTTCTAGATGGCAGCCGAGACCGCCCTCCCCCGGGGCTATGCCCTGCACGAATACCGAATCGAGCAAACCCTCGGGATCGGAGGTTTCGGGCTGACCTATCTTGCCACCGACTCGAACCTCAACCTCAAGGTCGCGATCAAGGAATACCTTCCCGGCGACCTCGCTCTGCGCGGCAACGACCACTCGGTGCAGCCGAAGTCGGATTCGACGCTCGAGACGTTCAAATGGGGGCTGTCCCGGTTCCTTGAGGAATCGCGAACGCTCGCCTCATTTCGCCATCCGAACATCGTGCGGGTCATGCGCTTTTTCGAAGCGAACAGCACCGCCTATATGGTGATGGAGTTCGTTGCTGGACAGCCGCTCGGCGACTGGATCCGCGCCCGCCGGCCGCTTGCGCAGAACGCGGTGCTCTCGATTGCAAACGCGCTGCTCGACGGCCTGGAAGTCGTGCACAGCACCGGGTTTCTCCATCGAGACATCAAGCCGGGCAACGTGTTCATTCGCGAGGACGGGACTCCGGTGCTGCTGGACTTCGGCTCGGCCCGCGCGGCGGCCGCCGGGGCCGAGCGCACCGCAATCGTCACACCCGGTTACGCCCCCATCGAGCAGTACCACTCGCACGGCAATCAGGGGCCGTGGAGCGACCTCTATGCCCTGGGCGGCGTGCTGTACTGGATGGTGACCGGACACAGGGCCGTCGAGGCGGTAGCGCGTATCCGCAACGACGTGCTGCCGCCCGCCGTGCAGGCGGCGGACCGCGGCCGCTACAGCATGGAACTGCTGACCGCGGTCGATTGGGCGCTCGCCCCGCATGAGGAGCAGCGCCCGCAGTCCGTCGCGGATTTTCGCGCGGTACTGTCCGGGCTCGCCACGCCCGAGGAAAAGACCGTCAAGACCCAGGAGCCGAGCCCAAGCTCGCTCACGAGCATACCCACCGGCGTCGTATTCGATCGCGACACGCTGAAAAAGATCGAAACGGAGCTTGCAAAGTACATCGGGCCGATCGCGTCGGTGGTGATCAAGGGCGCAGCGAAGAAATCCTACACCGTCGCCAGCCTGGCGGAGATGGTGGCCGTGGATATCCCCGAGGAAAGGAACCGCGCAGCCTTCGTGAGGAGATTCTCGAGCGACAGATCGACGCCGACGGGAGATCCGACCCGCGTGAGCGCCACGCGGCTGTCGCACTCCTCTCCCCCCACGGGGTTTGCCTCGAGCATCGACCCTCAGACCCTCGCCAGGGCCGAAGCCACCCTCGCCAAGTACATCGGCGCCGTCGCCAAGGTCGTGGTGAAGCGCGCTGCGGCAAAGGCGCGAGACCCCGGAGAGCTATACCTGCTGATCGCCGATGAAATCGAGGATAAAAACGAGAGAAAGGCCTTCATGCGAAAGGCCATTTCTGCCGCGGGCAAGGAGTGAGGCCGCCCGAGTCCCGGGCGACCCCCGGCAAGACCTATTTCTGATATTTGAAAGACAGCAGCACCCGGGTCCGGTAAGCCACGACCTTGCCGTCCTCCACCTTCAGGTCCTGCTTCACCACCTCCGCGATGCGAAGGTCGCGCAAAGTCTTGGCCGCCGCCTGCACCGCCCGCTTCGCGGCATCCTCCCACGAAACTTCGCTCGTTCCGATCACCTCCGTGATTCTGTAGACCCCGTCAGCCTTGGCCATCGTTCGTCTCCTTTGAATGCCGCCCTTTCCAGACGAGAGCGTCCGGGGATCATACTCCTGTAACCCCAACTAAAATGGCGAGTGACCTCACGGTTACATCAATAAGCAATAAGCCATAGGGAAAATCCCCCGACAATGGGAACCGCATTGAAGACGGTATTCGCGAATCTGCTTGTGGGGATTGCATCGTCTCTGCTTGCATTTCCCGCCATTGCCGGGGACGTTACGGAAGAGTCCTGGAATGCTTACGGTCAATTCACCTATATCTGGCAAAGGAAAGAACCGTTTGCCGCCGCTTATACCAATTTGAATGGAACCCCCAATTCACTCGTTCCGGAGAGGGAGCGGAGCTTCACCACCACGGCAACCGCGTTTCTGGGACTGCGGGCCTGGAAAGGGGGCGAGTTCTATTTCGTTCCCGAATTGATCTCAGAGCTCCCCCTTTCCGACCTGCACGGCCTGGGTGGCTCGATTCAGAACGGGGAATTGGAGAAAAACGGGACGGTCTCTCCAACGATTTATCGCGCGAGACTGTATCTGCGACAGACTTGGGGCCTGGGGGGCGAATCGACTCCGGTGGAGTCCGGGCCGATGCAGCTGGCCGGATCGGCCGACAGCCGCCGCTTCGTGCTTACCGCGGGCAACCTGAGCATCATCGACATATTCGACAGGAACTCCTATTCGGGTGACGTGCGTCAGCAATTCATAAGCATGAATTTCCTGACCCACGCCGCGTACGACTTTGCCGCGGATGCACGCGGCTATACCTGGGGTCTGGCCGGCGAGTACTACCACGATGATTGGGCACTTCGGTTTGGAAGATTCCTTGGGCCTCGCGATCCGAATCAGCTGCAACTGAATTATTCGATCATGAATTACTACGGCGATCAGTGGGAGATCGAACACAAGCACGATCTTTTCGGTCGGCCGGGGAAGGTTCGCTTTCTTTTTTACCGGAATGTCGAGAACATGGGAAGCTGGGACGACGCCATTAACGCGTTCCAGTCGGACCCCAACAAGAATGCCACCACTTGTACCGGATTCAACTATGGCTCGGGCAATGCTTCGGCCCCGGATCTATGCTGGGCTCGCAAGAAAAACACAAAAAGGGGGTTCGGCGTGAATCTCGAGCAGAGTATTGCCGAAGATATCGGCGTCTTCTTCCGAGGCATGAAGTCGGACGGGAAAACGGAGGTGTATGCCTATACGGCCACCGACAGATCGATGTCCTTCGGTACGATCGTCAAGGGCGCGTGCTGGGGGCGGGCGCGAGACTCGGTGGGGGTCGGGTACGCGCGAAATTGGTTGTCCACCTCGCACATCACATACCTGAACATGGGCGGCATTGACGGATTCATCGGTGACGGCAAGATCAGCTACAAGCCCGAGCAGGCTTTCGAGGTGTACTACAGCGTCAACGTGAACAAGTATTCTTGGCTGACTTTGGACTTACAGCAGGTGGCCAATCCGGCCTACAACTCCGATCGCGGCCCTGTGACCATGTACGGCGCCAGAGTGCACGCGGAGTTCTGACATGGCGGGCCGGCCGAAGCACTTGCGGAATCGCGCCGATCGCCGGGGAGGAGGCAAACCATGAAGCTCGAAGGGATGGTCGCGATCGTGACCGGCGCGGGACGGGGGATAGGCAAGGCGCTGGCGGCGCGGCTTGCCGCTGACGGCGCGGGCATCGTGATCGCGGATATCGCGCAGTACGATGTCGCGGCGGCTGAGCTGGCAAAGTCCGGAGCCCGCGCGCTCGGACTCAGAGTCAACGTGTCCTCGGAAGCCGATACCGCATCGATGGCCGAAGAGACGGTGAAGGCCTTCGGACGAATCGACATCCTCGTCAACTGCGCCGCGATGTTCGCCACGGTCAAGCTGGGCCCCTTCGAGGAAATTCCGGCGGAGGAATGGAAGCGCCTGCTCGAGGTCAATGTGCTGGGTGTCGCGCTGTGCTGCCGCGCCGTCACCCCGCAGATGCGCAGCCGAAGACGCGGCCGCATCATCAATCTCGCGTCGGGCGCGCCCCTGAAGGGTGTTCCCTATTTTCTCCACTACATCGCAAGCAAGGGCGCGGTGATCGCGATGACGCGCGGTCTCGCGCGGGAGCTGGGCAAGGACGGCATCACCGTGAACGCGATCGCCCCCGGGTTGACGGTATCGGACGCCACCGCCGGCCGGCCCGAGCATCTGCGCAATCACGCCGACAGCATCCGCAGCCGCGCGATCCAGCGCGAAGAGCGTCCCGAGGATCTCGCGGGCACGGTGAGTTTTCTCGCGAGCGACGACTCTGCGTTCATGACCGGGCAGACGCTCGCGGTCGACGGCGGCTCGGCGATGCTGTGAGGGTCGGCAGGCCGTTGAAAACGCTTCCCGCGTAAGAGCGAGGCGCTTTCAACACTGCTAGACGGTTCTGACCAGGTGTCCGACCAGCCAGATCAGCGCAACGCCCGTTGAGATGAGCGCCACCTGCTGCGCGGTGGCGGGCAGCTCCGGACGCCGGTGCAGCCCCGGGATGAGATCGGCGACCGCAACGTAGATCATGCTGGCGGCGGCGAGAGCAAGCACGGTGCCAATCCATTCCTGGGCAGACTGCAAGGCGTAATACGCGAGCAGCGCTCCGATCAGCATGGCAAGGCTGGAGAGCAGATTCAGGACCAAGGCAGCGAGCTTGCTGTACCCCGAATGAAGGAGAATGACGAAGTCGCCGATTTCCTGCGGGATTTCGTGCGCGATGATCGCTGCAGCGGTAACCACCCCGAGTTCGATGCTCTGCAGAAACGCCGCCGCGATCAGGATGCCGTCGACGAAATTGTGGAAGCCGTCGCCGATGATGATCATGAGGCCGCTGCGGCCGCGGTCGTTCGGTCCGCCGTGGCGATCGTGTGCCTCGCAGTCTTCGATGTGGCAGTGTCGCCACAGCACCAGCTTCTCCAGAACGAAGAATCCGAGGATGCCGGCAAGCACGGTGCCGAAGAGCGCCTGAAAGTCGTTCGTGACGCCGATCGCGTGCGGAAGGATTTCGAGGAAAACCGCGCCCAGCAGGGCGCCGATCGCAAAGCTCACCAGCGCGGGTACCCAGCTTGCGGGCGCCGAGAGAGCAAACAGCGCGGCGATCGCAATGCTGATTGCGCCGCCGGCAACCGTCGCCGCGGAGATCCACGCGATCGTGGCCACGTTCTAGTCCTCCTCCAGCCAGATGAGGCTCGCCATTCTGCCCGTGGCCCGGTCCCTGCGGAAGGAAAAAAAACGCTCGTCGCTTGCGGTGCAGAATCCGCCGCCGTGGACTTCGGCGACGCCTGACGCCTTGAGGCGCCGTCGCGCAAGCTCGTAGAGATCGGCGAGGTACTTTCCTCTCTGAAGGGGAGCAAAAGCGGCATCCGCTCCGGGATCCTTGCCGACGAAAGCGAGTCGCACCTCCTCGCCGACTTCGTAGGTGCGAGGTCCGATGCCCGGTCCGAGGTAGGCGATGAGATCCTGCGGGGAAGTCGCGGTGGCCCGGA
Source organism: Burkholderiales bacterium (assembly GCA_036522335.1). GTDB lineage: Bacteria > Pseudomonadota > Gammaproteobacteria > Burkholderiales > SG8-39 > VBDM01. The sequence goes on along the minus strand of DATDGA010000004.1, from coordinate 1,754 downwards.
CGACATTCTCGATCACCCCGCCCGCGAGCCCGCGCCAGCCCGCGTGCGCGATTCCCACGGCCTTGCCTGCGCGATCGCTCAACAGGACCGGCAGGCAGTCAGCGGTCAATACGGCGCAGACCGGACCCGCTGTCCGCGCCACGATTCCGTCGGCCTCCGCGTCCGGCCTCGCCTGGGCTGCATCGATCGCGACCGTCCCGTGCACCTGTTTCAACCACACCGGGTCGGCGGGCAGGTACTTCCTCAGGATGGCGCGGTTGCTCGTCACGCGCTCGAGATCATCGCCAACCCGCAAGCTGAGATTGAGGCTCGCGAATTTTCCGGAGCTCACTCCCCCCGCGCGCGTGGTGATGAGCGCGCGCACCCTTGCCGCTGCGGGCCAGTCGGGCTCGATCCACTCGGGATGGATTGGAATCCTCAATCGAGCGAATCCAGGAGCGCGCGGAAATCCCCGGGCAAGGGCGCGGCGAAGCGCCTTCGCACTCCCGAACCCGGGTGGGAGAATTCAAGCCGCGCGGCGTGCAAGGCCTGACGGCGAAACGGCGTTTCCTTCGATTCGCCCTGCCGCTTGCCGCGATAGGTCGGGTCTCCCACCAACGGATGACCGAGCGACTGCATGTGCACGCGAATCTGGTGCGTTCTGCCGGTAGCAAGGCTGCATTCGAGCAAGGTCGCGTCGGCGAAACGTCTTGCTACTTTGTAGCGCGTCAAGGCCGGCTTTCCCGTCCGCACCACGGCCATGCGCGTGCGGCTGCGCGGATCGCGTCCGACGCGCGCGTCCACTTCTCCGTCCACTTTCACGACACCGTGCACCAGCGCCAGATAGTGTCGGGCGACCGTTCTCGCCTGAAGCTGCCGAACGAGATCGGTCTGCGCCTGCAAAGTCTTCGCCACAACCAGCAGCCCGCTGGTGTCCTTGTCGAGCCGGTGCACGATACCGGCCCTGGGAATCGCCGCGAGCTGCGGCGAATGGTGCAGGAGAGCGTTCAGCAGCGTCCCCCGCCAGTTTCCGCTTCCCGGATGAACCACCAGACCCGCCGGTTTGTTGATCACCAGAACGTCGTCGTCCTCGTGGACGATGTCGAGCGCGATTCGCTCGGCGCGAAATGCCGTGTCCGACGGACCGGCCGGCGCCCGGATTTCGATGCGCTCGCCTCCCCAAATCTTCTGCTTCGCTTTGGCCGCATGAGAATCCAGGCGGACATGTCCTTCCTTGAGCCATCTCTGCAGGCGATTGCGCGAGTGCTCCGGAAACATCCGGGCGAGGGCCTTGTCCAAGCGGAAACCAGCCAGAGTTTCTGGAACCCGCTTCTCAACGCCTGGCGCGATATAATTCGGCGTCTTTTCCGCCAGTTCCATCATGAAACGTAGTGTAGCTTTATTCACCATCCTGTTGGCGGCTTGTTCCTTCGTCGACAAGCACGACCCTTCGTCGGGCTATACGGCCGAGAAGCTGTACCGCGAAGCGAAGGACGCGCTGGATGACGGTCAATACGATCTCGCGATCAAGCGTTACGAGACGCTCGAAGCGCGCTTTCCCTACGGGCGCTACTCGCAGCAGGGTCAGCTCGACATCGCCTACGCCTACTACAAGCAGAACGAGCAGGCCTCCGCCGTGGCCGCGGCCGAGCGGTTCATGAAGCTCCATCCGAATCATCCCAACGTCGACTACGCGTATTACCTGAAGGGCCTTGCCTACTTCAACGAAGACTCGGGAATACTCGGCGCGATGTCGCGCCAGGACCGGACCGAGC
>DATDGA010000003.1:0-14883 GCA_036522335.1 Burkholderiales bacterium | reverse complement strand
CCGCGTTCCGCTTCAGTCAGGAGGACCGCGTGTCCGTCTTTTACTGGGTCGACGGTAATTTCGGCTACGCGCTTTCCGGCGAGATCAGGCGGGAACAACTGCTGCAGGTCGCCGATGTTGTATATAAACAGTTGAACCCGTAGTCCTCTAGCGCGCCTGGCGCGGCTTGTGCTCGCGCGCCGGCACCCTGCCTTCGCTGAGTTATCCGGCGTGCCCTAGTCGACCGCGATCTTTGCCAATTGACGCGTGTCGCGCCGGCGCGCAAACCATTGCTGGCCCCGCTCGAAATAGAGATAAATAACCGGCGTGATATAGAGCGTCAGCAACTGCGACATCAGCAACCCACCGACCACGGCGAGGCCGAGAGGCATGCGCGCACCGCCCCCTGCGCCGAAGCCGATCGCGATAGGAAGGCTTCCCATCAAGGCAGACATGGTCGTCATCATGATGGGCCTGAAACGCACCAAGCCCGCCTGGTAGATCGCTTCCTCGGGCGATTTCCCCTCCTTACGCTGCGCTTCGATCGCGAAGTCGATCATCAGGATCGCGTTCTTCTTCACGATGCCGACCAGCATGATGATGCCGACGAAGGCGTACATGTTGAGGTCGATGCCGAACGCCATCAGCGTGAGCAACGCACCCAGGCCCGCGGTCGGCAGCCCAGACAGGATGGTGAGCGGATGGATGAAGCTCTCGTAGAGGATCCCCAGGACGAGGTAGATCACCACGATGGAGAGCAGGAGCAGGATGCCCATGCCCTGGAGCGACGTCTGAAATGCTTGGAGGGTACCCGAGAAAGTCCCTGACAGCGTTGCGGGCACCTGCATCTCCCGCATCGCCCTTTCGACCTGCGTGATCGCCTCCGACTCCGCAACGCCCGGAAGCAGAGCGAACGAGAATGTGACCGAGGTGAGCTGTCCCAGATGCGCGACCTGCAAGGGGCCGACGCCGTGCGAAAGCTTCGACACGGCGTTGAGCGGAACCAGCGCGCCGGTCGAGGAGCGCACGTAGAGCAGCGGCAGCACGGAAGGATCGGTCTGGTAGCGCGGCGCGAGTTCTAGGATCACCCAGAACTGGTTGGTGGCGGTGTAGATGGTCGATACCTGGTGCGCGCCGTAGGCGTTGTTGAGCGCCATCTCGATGCTCTGTGCGGAGACGCCCAAGGCGGAGGCCTTTTCACGCTCGATCTCGACCGTGACCTCGGGTCGCGTGATCTGAAGGTCGCTCGAGATATCGACAAATCCCGGCAGCGTTTTCAGCTTCTGCTCGATCACCGGCGCCCACTGGTAGAGCTCGTCTATGTTCGCGCTGCGCATCACGTACTGGTATGGGCTCTGCGTAAGTTGTCCGCCAATACGGATCGCCGGGACGTTCTGCAGGAACACCTTGGCACCCATGATGTTGGCGAGCTTGGGGCGCAGCTCGCGCACCACCTGGTCGGCGGGTTTTCTATCCTTGAACGGTTTCAGCGTAATGGTGATGCGACCGCGGTTCAGCGATGGCGATTGCCCGCTTGCGCCGACGAAGGACATCGCCGCGTCGACGTTCGGATCGTTGCGGATGATCTCGGCGACCTGCTGCTGCAGTTGGTTCATCGCATCGAACGAGGCGTCCTGCGGACCCTCCACGAAGCAAAACAGCTGCCCCGAATCTTCGCTCGGCAGGAAGCCCTTGGGGGCGAAATAAAACAGAATCCCTGTGACGAAGCACACCAGGACGAACGCGAGCAGGACCAATAGCCGGTGCGCGAGCGTCCAGCGCAGGCTGACTTCGTAGGCATGCTTCCAGGCGTCGAAACCCCGCTCGAAAGCCATGTAGAGGCGGCCGTGGCGCTGGTCTGCCCGGTGCGGCTTGAGGATGCGGCTGCACATCATCGGCGTAAGCGTCAGCGACACGAACCCCGAGATCAGCACCGCCGCGATGATCGTGACTGCGAACTCGTGCAGCAGCCGACCGAGGATGCCGCCCATGAACAGCACCGGGATGAATACCGCGGCGAGCGAAATCGTCATGGAGATGATGGTGAAGACGATCTCCTTCGAGCCGTCGAGCGTCGCCTGCATGACGCTCTTGCCCTGCTCGATGTGCCGGGTGATGTTCTCGAGCATCACGATGGCGTCGTCGACCACGAAACCCACGCACAAGGTGAGCGCCATAAGGGAGATGTTGTCCAGGCTGTAACCGAGGACGTACATCACGGTGAAGGTGCCGACAATGGACATCGGCAACGCGATCGCCGGGATGACGGTGGCGGCGACGTTGCGCAGGAAGATGAAGATGACCAACACCACCAGCATGAGCGCGAGGTATAGCGTGAACTGCACCTCGTTCACCGAGGCACGGATGGTGAGCGAGCGGTCGTAGAGCGTCTCGATATCGATCGCCGGCGGGACCTCGGCCCGGAAGGTCGGCAGCAGCTTCTTGATCGAGTCAACCACGTCGATGGTGTTGGTGCCGGGCTGGCGCTGGATAGCGAGCACGATGCCGCGCTTCCCCTTGAACCACGCGGCAACCTTGTCGTTTTGAACGTCGTCGATGATCGTGCCGAGCTCCCGGAGCCGGATCGGCGAGCCGTTGCGGTAGGTGACGATTATCGGCCGGAACGCCTTGGCGTCTTGCAGCTGCCCGGTCGCCTGCACCGCGAACATACGGTCTTTGCCGTAGAGCGTTCCGGTGGGAAGATTCACGTTGGCCTGGGACACTGCCTGCTCTACCTCGTTGATGCCGACACCGCGAGCCGCGAGCGCATTCGGATCGACCTGAATGCGCACCGCGTACTTCTGCTGTCCGAACACCAGGACTTGCGCCACGCCGTTGATGGTCGAGATGCGCTGCGCGAGGTAGGTCTCCGCGTATTCGTTTACCGTGGAGAGCGGCAGCGCCTCCGAGGTGAGCGCGAGGTAGTAGACCGGAAAATCGGCGGGGTTCACCTTGCGGAATGACGGCGGCGCCGGCATCGTCGGTGGCAGTTGCCGCGCTGCGGAAGCGATCGCCGAGTTCACATCCTGCGCTGCGGCATCGATGTCGCGGTCCAGCGCGAACACGATGGTGACGCGCGTCACGCCTTGGCCGCTCAAGGAGCTCATCTCGTCGATCCCCGCGATGGTCGAGAACTGCCGCTCGAGCACGGTCGCCACGGCGGACGCCATCGTCTCGGGGCTGGCGCCCGGAAGCTCAGCTGTGACCTGGATGGTGGGGAAATCGACATTGGGCAGCGTCGAGACCGGCAGCAAGCGGTAGGCCGCTAGCCCGAAAATGAGGATCCCGGCCATGACGAGCACCGTCATTACGGGGCGGCGGACGAATAGCTCGCAAAAATTCATGACGACCCGGCCGTTGGCTTGGCGATTTGTACGCGCATCTTCGGCCCGAGGCGCAGCTGACCGCGCGTCACGACCCGCTCGCCCTTCGCCAATCCGCTCGCCACGATCGTGCGCTCGCCCTCGGTGCGCTGCACCTTGATCTTGCGGACATCCACCACCATGTCTTCGCCGACGACGTATACATACTGGCCCTCCGGTCCGGTCTGCACCGCCTGGGAAGGGATGACGATGGCGTCCGCTTGCTCGAAGAGCCGAACGCTCACATTGACGAACTGACCCGGCCACAGCGCGTTCTCGCGGTTCCGGAATTGCGCTCGCAGCCGGATCGTGCCGGTGCTCGGATCGACGGCGTTGTCGACGAAGATCAGCGTGCCGGAGGCGATCGATTGATCCGATCCGGGGGCAAGCGCATCGACCGCGAGCGGACCCGAGGACATATAGGTGCGAACTGCGGGGAGCTGCTGCTCGGGCACGGAGAAATTCACATAGATCGGGTGGACCTGATTGATTACGACCAGAGGGTTGACGTCGTTCGCCCTGACCAAATTCCCCATCTGGATCTGAATTTTTCCGGGATACCCGTCGATCGGTGAGCGGATCGTGCAGTACTCCAGGTTCAGTGTCGCGTTATCGAGCGCGGCCCGGCTCGCCTGGGCCACGGCGTCGGCCGTATCGGCGTTGGTGCGGATCTGCGCGTAGGCCTCCTTGGAGACGAAATTCTTGGCGAGCAGTTCCTGGTAGCGACGCTCCTGCGAGCGGGCCTGGTCCTTTTGCGCGCTGTCGCGCAGGAAGTTCGCTTCGGCCTGGCGAAATGCCGCCTCGATGGAGCGCGGGTCGATCTTGAACAGCACGCGACCTCGCGGGACTTCCTCGCCTTCCTTGAAACCGACCTCTACGATCTGTCCGTCGACGCGCGCTTTGACCGCCACGGTCGCGTAAGCCTCGACGTTGCCGATCGCCAGGAGTCGGAAAGGCACGACCTCCTGTAAAACCGGCGCAATCAATACCGGTATCGCCGGCGGTCCTTTCGACGCCTTGCGCTCGTTCGCCCGGATTTCGGAACCGAAATAGGCGAACAGCGCGACCGCGATGATGAGCAAGCCTACGCCGCCGAACACGATCAGGCGCCTGGAGGAGGCAGGCGCCGCATTGCTTGATTGCACCGGAATTCCCATGGCCTCGCTAACAAAAGGAAAAAGCGTTGTATTCCCTCCAGAACGCGGCAGGGGGCGAGTACGATCGAGTGCTACCGGAGCGCTCCTTTCATCTCGGGATTCTCGCAGAACGGAAACGGCTACTGCGGACGCCGGTGCCCCTTCCGTTGTCCCCGATCTCCGGTCGGCAAACACTTAAATCTACGGCAAAATTCGCTCCGATGCAAAGAGACTCTCGACACTTTCCCGGTCTCGAATCAGGTGCACAGTTTCCCCATCGACCATGACCTCCGCAGGACGCGGACGGGAATTGTAGTTCGAACTCATGCTCATGCCGTAGGCGCCCGCCGACATGATCGCGAGAAGGTCACCGGCTGTTACGGCGATCGTGCGCTCTCTCGCCAGAAAATCCGCGGATTCGCAGACCGGACCGACGATGTCGTAGCGCTTTGCCGGGCCTTCGCGACGGACGATCGGCAGCACCTCGTGCCATGCATCGTAGAGCGCTGGACGTAGCAGATCGTTCATCGCGGTATCGGTCACTATGAAGTTCTTCGCTGGGCCGTGCTTGAGATACTCGACCCGCGCGAGCAGGAGCCCCGTATTACCAACGAGCGAGCGGCCGGGTTCGAACAGGAGTCGGAGCTTGCGGTTGCCGAGACATTGGAACAATCGTCCAAGATAGTCCTCTAGCGCGGGTGGGCTTTCGTCGTGATAGCGGATGCCGAGCCCGCCGCCCAGATCGATGTGCTGCAGAGGACTTCCGCTCGCGTCCAGCACGTCGACGAATTCGAGGATTTTGTCGAGCGCGGCAATGAAGGGCTCGATCTCGGTGAGCTGCGAGCCGATGTGGAAGTCTATGCCGGTAACCCGTAGCGAGCGCAGGGACGCCGCTTTGCGGTAAAGCCTCGGGGCTTCCTCGTACGCAACGCCGAACTTGCTCTCGCGCAGGCCGGTGGCGATATAAGGGTGCGTGCGCGGATCGACGTCGGGGTTGACGCGCAAGGACACCGGCGCGACTTTGCCGAGATCGGAGGCAATTCGTGCGAGCCGCTCAAGCTCACCCTCCGATTCAACGTTGAAACAGAGAATGCCGGCCTGGAGCGCTGCCCGCATCTCCGTTTCACTCTTGCCGACGCCGGAAAAGACGGTCTTCGCAGCGGCGCCCCCGACGGCCAACACGCGCGCTAGCTCTCCTCCAGACACGATATCGAACCCCGAGCCCAAGCGCGCGAGCACGTTGAGAAGGGCGAGGTTTGAATTGGCTTTGACGGCGTAGCAGATCAGGGCATCGCGCCCAGCGCAGGCCTGCTCGAATTCGCGGTACGCAGATTCCAGCGCCGCGCGCGAGTAGACATAGCAGGGCGTGCCGAACTGCGCCGCGATCGTCGCAAGCGGCACTTGCTCCACACACAACGCGCCGTCCCGGTACGAAAAAAAATTCACGGGCGCGGAGCCGGCTTGCTATCCTGCTGCGGATTCTTTTCCGGCGGAGGAAGATAGAGGGCCCCCTTGTTACCGCAGGCCGAAATAGCGATGAGCAGGAGAATGAAACCAGCGGCGCGACGCATAGCGATGCCGATAGTGAATGCCAATTAGTCTAGCACGGTGATGAACCCGAGCACGGCGATGAATCCGAGTGAGTTCGAAAACCTGGCCGACGCAATGCTGGAACGGGTTGCGCAGGCGCTCGATGAATGCGCGGCCGATTGTGACTGCGAGACCAAGGGCTCTGGCGTGCTCCAGCTGGAATTCATGGACGGCAGCCGCGTTGTCGTCAACCGCCATTCGGCCGCACGGGAGATCTGGGTTGCCGCAAGAGCGGGAGGCTACCATTTTCGCTGGAACGGCGCGGCTTGGGTCGACACCCGCGAGGGAACCGAGCTCTTGGCCGCACTTTCGAAGCTAGTGAGCGAACAGTCGGGCAGCGCCGTCGTGCTGCGCTGACTGCCAAGGGTCGAATTCAGAACAGCTGGTTCTTGACGTCCTCCGCGGTGCGCACTCCGGGCTCGATCGGGCCTTGTTCGGGCGGTACGTTTTCTCGAAAGAAGAGTTCGGGCCTTCCGTCAGCCGACTGAAGCCCGTTTTCGTTGACTTTGACCGTGACGACACCTTCGGGATTGCGCTGGAACATCTCAGGGGTGCCCTTCAGCGCCTTGGCCATGTAGCTCATCCAGATCGGCAGCGCCGCGACCGACCCGGTCTCCCCGGGGCCGAGTTTTTTCGGCTGATCGAAGCCTACCCAGGCGATGCTCACCAAGGCGGGTTGATAGCCGCTGAACCAAGCATCAATGTAGTCGTTGGTGGTGCCGCTCTTGCCGGCAAGATCCAGGCGCCCGAGTGCCATGGCGCGCGCCCCGGTTCCATAGCGCATCACATCGTGCATCATGCTGTCCATGATGAAGGCATTGCGGGCATCGATGACCCGCAAGGTCTCGTCCCCGGCACGAGCCGGCTGCGCTTCCGCTAGCACGTTGCCGCGGTCGTCCACGATCTTCTGAATCACGTAGGGCTCGGTGCGATATCCGCCGGTGGCGAATACCGAAAACGCGCGCGCCATCTGCAGCGGCGTGGCCGAGCCCGCCCCGAGCGCCATGGTGAGGTAAGGCGGGTGCCGGTCGGCATCGAAGCCGAAACGCGTGATGTAATCCTGCGCATACTGTGGGCCAATCGCCTGCAAAATTCGAATGGACACCATGTTCTTCGACTTGGCGAGGGCCATGCGCATGCTCATCGGCCCTTCGTATCGGCCGTCATAGTTCTTCGGTTCCCATACCTGTCCCCCGGTCAGGGCTGCGTCGACCACCACGGGCGCGTCGTTGATGACGGTGGCCGAGGTAAATCCCTTCTCCAACGCCGACGAGTAGATGAAAGGCTTGAAACCTGAACCGGGCTGGCGCCAGGCTTGGGTTACGTGGTTATACTGGCTTCGGCTGAAGTCGAAACCGCCCACGAGCGAGCGCACGGCGCCGTCCTGAGGATTGACGGAGATGAACGCTCCCTCGGCTTCCGGGAGTTGCACAATCTGCCAGTCGCCTTTGTCGTCTTTCTGGATGCGAATCACGGCGCCAGGCCGGATCCTGCGCGTTTGCGGAGTCCGCGCATCAAGCATGCGTTCGGCAAACTTGAGCCCATTCCCGGCAATGGTGACGGTTTCTCCCCCGCGTCGATAGGCTCTTACCCGTTTCGGTGTTGCCTCCAAGACGAGCGCTGGGAGCAAGTCGTCGCTGTCACTATGATCCTGCAGAGCCTCTTCGTAATCCTCTTCCTGCGAGTCCTTGAGGTCGACGAAACCTTCCGGGCCGCGGTAGCCGTGGCGCCGATCGTACTCGAGAATGCCCTGGCGCAAAGCCGCGTAAGCTGCTTCCTGGTCGAGTCGGGTAATCGTGGTATAGACGCGAAATCCGCGTGAGTAAATATCCTCCGGATAGCGCTCATATAGCAACTGGCGGACCATTTCGGCGACAAACTCGGCGTGAATCTCGTATTCAGTGGCGGTTTCCCGCTTGACATTGATCTGAGCCGTCTGGGCTTCCTCATATTGCTCGTCGTCAAGTAGTGCGAGCTCGCGCATGCGGCGCAGCACATAGAGCTGGCGCTGCTTGGCGCGCTTTGGATTGATTACCGGGTTGAAGGACGACGGTGCTTTCGGCAGTCCGGCAAGCATCGCGATCTCCGCGGTATTCAGCTGCGAAAGCGTCTTGCCGAAATAGACTTGCGCCGCAGCGCCGAAACCATAGGCGCGCTGGCCCAAGTAGATCTGATTGACGTAGATCTCCAAGATCTGGTCTTTGGTCAGGCTGTTTTCAATCTTGAATGCGAGCAACGCCTCATATAGTTTGCGCGTGAGCGTTTTTTCCCGTGAAAGAAAGAAGTTTCGCGCGACCTGCATGGTGATCGTGGAAGCCCCTTGCGTTTTGCCTCCGGTCATCAGGTTGGAGTAAGCTGCCCGCAGCACCCCGTGATAGTCGACCCCGGTGTGCTGGTAAAACCGCTCGTCTTCAGCAGCGAGGATCGCCTGTTTCATCAGGGGGGGAATCTCCTCGATTCGGACGACCGAGCGGCGTTCCTCGCCGAATTCCCCGATTAGAACGCCGTCGGCGGTATAGACGCGCAACGGGATTTTGGGCTGGTACGCGGTGAGAGCTTCGATTGAGGGCAGGTTAGGATAGGCAAGTAGAATCACGAAACCGGCCAGCGCTAGACCCGCCACTGCCAGCCCGGCCAGCGCCAGCGCCGGGAAGGCAAACCATCGAAGCCACATTCAAGGAATGTCCAGGAAAAGGTCGCCCATTATAGATAAGCAGGCGGAGCCCAAGTTCGCCATAACTTGTTAATATCTGGCGCAAATAATTTACTTTACAGGGTGGGGAGTTGTTGCTAGCATTTAACGTAAATTATACTAATCGCGTCTAACAGGCCATACCTGAAGGAGAAATTCGGGTTGCAACTTACCTTTGATCTGGATATTTTTAAGCCGAAGACCCCACCGCTGTTCGGGATGGATATCTCTTCGTCCTCGGTGAAATTGGTCGAGCTCACCGACGCGGGCAAGGGAGCTCCCCGGGTCGAGCGCTACGCCATCGAAGCCTTGCCCAAGGATGCGGTTCTGGACGGCAACATCACCAACCTCGATGCCGTAGTCGATGCGGCGCAGCGCGGATGGAAGAGGATGGCGACGCGCACGAAAAACGTCGCCCTGGCGCTGCCTACGGCCGCGGTGATCACCAAGAAAATCATCGTACCGGCGGGATTGCGCGACGAAGAGCTAGAAATCCAGGTAGAGACCGAAGCCAATCAATATATCCCGTTTGCGCTGGAGGAAGTCAACCTCGATTTCCAGGTTATCGGACCGTCTCCGTCCGGTCCGGAGGAGGTCGAAGTGCTGATCGCCGCTTCGCGCAAGGAAAAAGTCGAGGACCGGGTGGCGGTGGCCGAGGCCTCGGGGCTCAAGGCGGTAGTCATGGACGTGGAGTCCTACGCCGTCCAATCTTCGTTCGAACTGATCCAGCAGCAGTTTCCGGACCACGGCAAAGACCAGAACATCGCATTGGTCGACCTGGGTGCGAACGTTATGAACATCACGGTGCTGCGCAACGAGCAAACCGTCTACACGCGCGAGCAGGCGTTCGGCGGGAGCCAACTCACGCAGGACATTATGCGCGTGTACGGAATGAGCTTGGAGGAAGCGGAAGCAGCCAAACGCTCCGGTGGGCTGCCGGAGAACTACGAATCCGAGGTGCTGCGACCCTTCATGGAAAACGCGGCACTTGAAATCCAGCGGGCGGTGCAGTTTTTCTTCACATCGAGCCAGTACACCTCGGTGGAGCACGTCCTGCTCACTGGTGGCTCCGCAGTGATTCCAGGGCTCGATGAGATGGTACAGAGCCGCACTCAGATCAACGCCCTCGTTGCGAATCCTTTTGCGAACATGGCGATTTCGCCCCGCGTTCAACTGAAGAAACTCGTGGCGGATGCTCCGTCGCTCATGGTCGCCTGTGGGCTGGCCATGCGGAGATTTGATCCGTGATCCGCGTCAACCTATTGCCTTGGCGCGAGGCGCGCCGCAAGGCTCAGCGCCAGCATCTTGGTGTGCTTGGGGGCATGGTGGCGGTGCTGGGGCTCCTCATTGTTGGGGCGGTACACCTGACCATTGCGGGATACATAGCGGTGCAAAGCGACCGCAACGATTTCTTGAAGAAGGAAAATGTCCGACTCGACAAGGAAATCGAGGAGATCAAGAAACTTAAAACCGAAATCGCCGCTTTGCTTGCCCGCAAACAGATCATCGAGCGGCTGCAGGCAGATCGCGCCGAGGCCGTCTACCTGCTGCAGGAGCTGGTTCAGCAAGTGCCAGACGGCGTATACCTCAAGTCGATCAAGCAGACCGGGTTGAAAATTGGGATGGTGGGCTACGCACAGTCCAACGCTCGTGTCTCGACCCTCATGCGCAATTTCGCCGCGTCTCCTTACCTTGAGAACCCTGACCTCGTCGAGATCAGGGCGGTAACCGTAAGCAACAAGCGCGTATCGGAATTCAATATGAATGTCAGTCTCAAGCAGCTACAGACCGAGGATGCCGGCAAATCCGGCAAGGCCGCGCCCAAGGCGGCTGCGGCAAAAGGCTGAGACCCCATGAAGCAGTTGCTCGATCAGTTCAAGAATCTCAATACGCGCGATCCAGGCGCTTGGCCGCCGTTACCCAAGGCGATGTTGCTGCTCGCGTTGCTGGTCGGCATTGTCGTCATGGGGTATTTCCTCGACTGGCAGGATGAGATGGATTCCCTTGAAGCCGGGCGCGTTCAGGAGGTAAAGCTCAAGGACGAATATGTTGCCAAGCAACAGCAGGCGATCAATCTCGATCTCTTCCGTCAGCAACTGCGCGAAATCGACAGCTCCTTCGGCGCTCTTCTGAGGCAGCTTCCCAACCGATCCCAAATGGATGCCCTGCTAGTCGACATCAATCAGGCGGGACTCGGTCGTGGCCTGCAGTTCGATCTGTTCAAGCCGGCTCCGGCGGAGACCAAGCGCGAGTTCTACGCCGAGCTTCCGGTCACGCTTAAGCTGAACGGTAGCTATCACGACATGGGGCAGTTTGCGAGCGACATCGGCCAGCTATCGCGCATCGTAACGCTGAACGATATCGGTCTGACCGGGGGTAAGGACGGTTCGCTCGTGATGGACGTGACGGCAAAGACCTTCCGCTATCTGGACGAGGAAGAGGTGGCGGCCCAAAGCAGGGCTTCCAAGACTGCGAAGGCAGGCAAGAAATGAAGCTGACTTTGGTCGTCGCGCTCGGCCTGTTGCTGGTTGCGTGCGGCGGCGAGGAGTTTGGCGATCTCAAGGCGGAACTCAAGGACAAGACCAAGGATCTTCGCGGAAGAATAGATCCTCTTCCCGTTGTGAAACCCTACGAGCCGGTCCCCTACACGGCCTTCGATCAGGGCGATCCCTTCAGCAGCGCGAAAATCGAGCTCGTCACAAAGTCCGCAAGCACCGGCGGCGGTGGACTCAAACCCGATCTCAACCGGCCGAAGGAACCCCTGGAGGCTTTTCCGCTGGAGTCGCTGAAGATGGTCGGCGTGTTGCAGCAGAAGAAAGCGAATTTTGCGCTGATTAAGGCCGACGCGGGTCTTTACCGCGTAAAAGTCGGCAACTACCTGGGCCAGAATTTCGGTCTGATTACGACGATTAGCGAAAGTCAGATCCAGTTGCGTGAGCTCATCCAAGACGCGGTGGGCGACTGGACTGAGCGCCAGAGCACGTTGCAATTGCAGGAAGTCGGAGGAGGCAGATGATGAGTAACGTCCTGGTGCGAAGATTCATTCAAACGCTTGTTGGCGCGTTCGGTTTGCTCCTGTTTGGATCTCTTGCAGAGGCCCAGCAGAACAGCATCGAGAACTTCGATGTTACCCAGAGCGGTGGACAAGTGCTGATAAGGGTTACATTTAAGGGTCCGATTCCAGTGGCGCCGGGCAGCTTCACTATAGCCAATCCGGCCCGGATCGCTTTCGATTTTCCCGATACGTCCAACGGGCTTGGGCGGACCAGCCAGGACATAGGCGAAGGCGTGCTGCGCTCGATGAACGTAGTGCAAGCGGGTGAGCGCACCCGCCTAGTGCTTAACCTGCGCAACATGGTTTCGTACGACTCCAAGATCGACGGTAACAGTCTGCTGGTGACGCTCGCTGCGTCGTCGGGGTCCGCGCGGCAGGCGGCAGCCGGCAGCGCCGCGCGTTTCGCCGAAGGCAGAGCAGACCTTCAGCACGCTCTCAAGGATATTAGTTTCCGGCGCGGAAGCGGCGGCGAAGGCCGAATCATCGTCGAGTTGTCCGACACGGACACCGGGGTGGACATTCGACAACAAGGGCAGACAGTGATCGTTGATTTCCTCAAGACCAGTGTTCCCGAAACGCTGAGGAAGCGCTACGACGTAGTTGACTTCGCGACACCGGTCCAGACCTTGAGCGTTTTTTCGCAAGGCGACAACGTGCGAATGGTCATCGAACCGCGCGGGCTGTGGGAGCATAACGCCTACCAGACCGACACCCAGTTCGTGCTTGAGGTAAAACCGATACAGTACGATCCCAACAAGCTCGTCCAGGGCACGCGCAGCGGCTATTCGGGCGAAAAACTGTCGCTCAACTTCCAGAACGTCGAAGTGAGGAGCGTGCTGAACGTCATCGCGGACTTTACCGATCTGAACATTATCACCAGCGACTCGGTGGGCGGAAACCTCACGCTGCGGCTGAAGGACGTGCCTTGGGATCAGGCGCTTGACATAATCCTGCAGACGCGCGGTCTTGACATGCGTAAGAACGGCAACGTGATCTGGATTGCGCCGCGTGACGAACTAGCCACGAAGGAGAAGCTCTCGCTCGAGTCCACCGCACAAATCACGGAGCTGGAACCCCTACGCACCGAATCCTTCCAGCTCAACTACGCCAAAGCCGATGCCTTCGCGAAGCTTCTCGCCGATCCTCTGCAGCGTATCCTGTCCAAGCGCGGCGCTGCTTCAGTCGATCTTCGCACCAACCAGGTGTTTGTGCAGGACGTCGCCGTTCGACTAGAGGAAGTACGAAAATTGCTCGGCAAGGTCGACGTTCCGGTACAGCAGGTGCTGATCGAGGCGCGTATTGTCGAAGCCAACGACTCTTTCTCGAAGAACCTGGGCGTCCGGCTGGGTAATGTCGCTCGACCCATAGCGCAGAACAGCACCAGCTCCGGCCCGAGTCCGATAGGAACTACTAACACGACGGGCGTGGCCGTAACGCAGACGGGAACACTTAATGACCTGCCCAATCTGTTTCCTCCGGCAGGGGGACCGATAACGACTAAGACCCCGGACAACTTGAGCGTCAACCTGCCTGCGGCCCCGGTTGGAAATGCCGCAGCAGCGGGCTCTATCGCGTTGCTGATTACCAATCGCCTTACCGGCGCTCTTCAGCTTGAACTTTCCGCGCTGGAAGCCGACGGCAAGGGCAAGATCATCTCGAGCCCGAGGGTGATGACCGCGAACAATGTCGAGGCGCTCATCGAGCAGGGCACCGAGTTGCCCTATCAGCAGGCGACTTCGAGTGGTGCGACCTCGATTTCGTTCCGCAAGGCGAACCTCGCGCTCAAGGTCAAGCCGCAGATCACCCCCGACGGCAACATCATCATGACCCTGGACATCAACAAGGATTCCGTAGGCCAGAGTACCAATGCAGGTTTCGCCATTGACACCAAACACGTTCAGACCCAAGTGTTGGTGGAGAACGGTGGCACGGTGGTCATTGGGGGAATCTACACGCAGACTCTCCAGACTACGATAACCAAAGTGCCGTTTTTCGGCGACCTGCCGTTCCTTGGGGTGCTTTTCCGGAACAACTCTCGCTCGGACAACAAAACCGAGCTTCTGGTGTTCATTACCCCGCGCATCGTGGAGCAGCGGATCAGCCAGCGCTGACGCCGCAGGCTCACGCATCGGCAAAGGGCCGGCGCTACGCTGGCCCTTTGTTTTCCAGTTCGGCGCGCATGGATTGCTACAATACTTCCATGAAGACGGGTCACAAGCTCTTCCTTGTGGGCATGATGGGCGCTGGCAAGACCACCGTTGGGCGCCAGCTCGCCAAGCGTCTGGGCAAGGCGTTCTTAGACTCCGATCGTGAAATTGAGGCCCGTACCGGCGTCCGGGTCGCCGTGATCTTCGACATCGAAGGCGAAGCGGGCTTCCGCAGGCGTGAGGCCGAGGTGATCGAACAGGTCACCGCTCTCGACGACATCGTGCTTGCCACCGGGGGCGGCGCGGTGCTCGATTCCCGCAATCGTGAGCTGCTCAAGACCCGCGGCTTCGTCATTTACCTGCACGCGCCGCCTGTGGTGTTGTGGCAGCGCACCCATACCGACAAGTCCAGACCGTTGCTGCAGGGCGATGATCCCCGGGAGAAGCTCGAAGCGCTCTACGCGCTGCGCGATCCGCTCTATCGGGAAGTCGCGGATCTAGTGATCGACACCGGCCGCCAAGGCATCGGCGCGTTGCTTGGGCAGGTACTGGCGAAGTTCGGCGAGGCATGCAAACTCTCGGTGTAGCGCTCGCGGAACGTTCATATCCGGTCCAGGTTGGCACGGGGCTTCTTCGTCGGACCGACCTCATCACGCCATTTCTCGCGCAAAAGAAGGCGGCCGTCGTCACCAATTCCACCGTCGCGCCGCTCTATCTCGAGCGCGTAGCTGGAGCACTGGGGCGCGAGGGCATCGAAGTGGTCCGCATCATCGTTCCCGATGGCGAGGAGCACAAGGATTGGCGCGCACTGAATATGATTTTCGACGTGTTGCTCGAGCAGCGATGCGCGCGGGATACCACGTTGATTGCTCTAGGGGGTGGCGTGATCGGGGATCTGGGGGGATTTGCCGCCGCCACCTAT
>DATDGA010000002.1:0-4055 GCA_036522335.1 Burkholderiales bacterium | reverse complement strand
CGAGATCGACCGAATGGCGCTCGAAGTCGCTCTTGTTCTCGAATATGAGCTCGAAGCGCGCGGTGTCCCCGGCGAACACCGGCTCGACGCGTCCGGCGCTCACGTACAGGTGTGCAAGATTGCGAAACGTATGCAGGATTGAAACGATACCCAGGGCGGCGAGCAGGAACGTGAGGACGTAGCCGAGGGAGAGGTTGTAATTGATCGAGCCGATCAGCATCAGCACGACGACCACTCCGAAGGTGAGGCCGTGGCGCGTGGGCAGGATGTAGACGCGCCGCTGGCCGAGGAACACTACGCCGGGTTCCGGCGCGTGCCGCCCGAACACCCACCGATAGAAATTGTAGGCCTGCGAGTATTGCAGGACCCGGTCGAGGTTCACGGGATCGGCACGGCCGAGATCAGACCGCTGGCCTTGTCGATGCTCGATGAACCGGTCCCGTCGTGTACCGGCCGCAGGCGGTGGCCCGCGATCCCGGCAAGCACGGCCTGCACGTCCTCGGGGACGACCTTGTCGCGACCCTCGATCAGCGCCCAGGCGCGCGAGGCGTGCAGCAGCGCGAGCGCCGCGCGAGGGGAGAGGCCCGTCGTGTACTCGGGCGAGCGTCGGGTGTGTTCGACCAGAGCCTGGATATAGTCTAGAAGGGGCGGCGCGGCGTGCACGGTCTTCACCATCGCCTGCAGATCCATGAGTTCGCCAGGGACCAGACAGGCGTCGAGCCCGGCGATCATGTCGCGGCGGTCCGCGCCCTGGAGCAGAGTGCGCTCCGCGTCGCGGTCCGGGTAGCCGAGGTCGATGCGCATCAGAAACCGGTCGAGCTGGGATTCGGGCAGCGGGAACGTGCCGACCTGATGCGAGGGGTTCTGCGTCGCGACCACGAAAAACGGCTCGGGCAGCTTGCGCGTCTCGCCTTCCGCCGTGACTTGGTGCTCTTCCATCGCCTCGAGGAGGGCCGACTGGGTCTTGGGCGTGGCGCGGTTGACCTCGTCGGCGAGAATCAGCTGCGCAAAGATCGGCCCGGGATGGAACTTGAAAGTGGCGCTGTCACGCTCGTACACCGACACGCCGAGGATGTCGGCGGGCAGCATGTCGCTCGTGAACTGTATGCGGTGAAAATTCAGGCCGAGAAGCTTCGCGAGGACGTGCGCGAGCGTGGTCTTGCCGACACCCGGCAGATCCTCGATCAAGAGGTGGCCGCGCGCGAGCAGACACGCGAGCGCCAGGCGGATCTGGCGCTCCTTGCCGAGGATGATTTTTCCAGCCTGCTGAATGACGCCTTGAATCAAGGGAGAGACCATGCCGTCGCCGCTTCGATGGAACTCGACTGAAAAGTCGTAAGTTTAAAGGAAAGCCGCTATGATTGGACGCGATAGATAGAAGACGAGTTCATGGTGACCGCGTTCATCACCCATAGCGATTGCGCGAAACACGACATGGGCCGCCACCACCCGGAGAGCCCGGAGCGGCTCGCCGCGATCGAAGACCATCTCATCTCCTCGGGTCTTGCGGGATTGGTCGAACGCCACGAAGCCCCGGCCGCCAAGGTGAGCGAGCTCGCGAGAGTGCACCCGCTCGAATACATCGAAGCGATCCGGGACGCTTCGCCCCAGTCCGGGATCGTGCATCTGGATCCGGACACCGCGATGTCCCCGCACACCTGGGACGCGGCGCTGCACGCAGCCGGCGCTGCCGTGCTCGCGACCGACCTCGTGATCGGCGGGCGCGCCGACAGCGCGTTCTGCGCCGTGCGCCCGCCGGGCCATCACGCGACGCGCACCCGCGCCATGGGCTTCTGCCTGTTCAACAACGTAGCAATCGGGGCCATGCACGCGCTCAAGCATCACGGCATCGAGCGCGTGGCCATCGTCGACTTCGACGTGCATCACGGCAACGGCACCGAGGACATTTTCAGCGACGATGAACGCGTGGTGATGGCTAGCATCTTTCAGCATCCGTTCTATCCCTACAGCGGCACCGAACACGTGGCGCCCAACATGGCGAACGTACCGCTGCCGGCGGGCTCGGACGGCAAAGCCCTGCGCACCGCGGTCGAGAAAATCTGGATGCCCGCGCTCGACGAGCTCGAGCCGCAGATGATCTTCATCTCGGCGGGCTTCGACGCCCACGTCGAGGACGAAATGGCCATGCTGCGCTTCACCGAGGCCGACTATGCCTGGGTCACGCAGCGCATCAAGGAAATCGCGGACAAGTACGCGGGAGGAAGGATCGTTTCGGTTCTGGAGGGAGGCTATGCGCTTTCGGCGCTCGGACGGAGCGTGGTGGCGCACTTGAAAGTACTCGGCGCGGCGTAGGATTTTTCCATGCGAGCCCGGCGATCTCTTGCAGTCGGCTTCGGGTTGCTGCTCGCGACCGCGTGCGGGGACAGCGACGTTCAGTCTCCGTCCGGCTCCACACCGCCGCTCCCTCCGCCGCCCTTCGATTTGCGCCTGCAGGAAGTCTTCGGCGTGGCAGCCGGTCTCTCGAGCCTCATGGATTTGCAGGCTCCGCCCGGCGACGCGCGCCTTTTCATCGCCGAGCGGCCGGGGCGGATTCGCATCGTGCAGAACGGTGCATTGCTCCCAGCGCCGTTCCTCGATATCTCGAGCCGAGTGTTTACCGGTGGGGAGGCCGGGCTGATCTCGTTCGCTTTCCATCCTCAGTTTGCGAGCGACCCGCAACAACAGTTCGTCTTCGTGCATTTCATCGACAGTGTCCCCAACACTTCAGGCGATGTCGTCGTACAGCGCTACAGCGTTTCATCCGGAAGTCGCAATGTTCTCGACACTCCAGGTACCGAGGTGATCCGAATCCCGCACCGGAACACGAGCTTCGACTTCACGAACCACTACGGGGGCCGCGTTGCGTTCGGAGCCGACGGTATGCTCTACCTGTCCACCGGTGACGGCGGCGGAGGCGGGGACACTCTCGGCAGTGGCCAGAACACAACGACGCACCTCGGTAAAGTGCTGCGCCTGGATGTCAGCACGCTCCCCTACACAATTCCGTCTGACAATCCCACTTGGGGCGCGACTCAGCCGAGCGAGAACTGGGCGATCGGTTTGCGCAACCCCTTTCGTTATGCCTTCGACGCGGGGCAGTTGTACATCGCCGATGTTGGCCAGAGCGCACGCGAGGAAATCGACGTGGTTTCGGCGAGCACGCCGGGCCTCAACTACGGCTGGAACATCATGGAGGGCACACAGTGTTTTCAGAGCGCCACGTGCAACATGTTCGGCCTGACGTTGCCCGTCTATGACTACGATCACAGCCAGGGTTGCGCAATCATCGGAGGCTACGTCTACCGAGGCGCGATACCCGAACTTCAGGGGGTATACCTGTTTTCGGACCTATGCAGCGGCTTCATGCGCGGCCTGAGCATCGTGAACGGCGTCGTTACCGTCAAGCAGGCGCCGACAGCGAACGGGGGGAGCGGGGTAGTGCAGTCCTTCGGACAGGATGGCGCGGGCGAGCTCTATATCCTGACCGGTGACGGCCGGGTGCTGCAGATCGTGAGGCCGTGAGTTTCTATTCCTGAACTTGCCGCTTCAGGCTGCCGACCACGTTCCGCCAGGCGTCCTTCAGCGCCGTCTTGCCGGATCCGGCGCTATCCGCCGCAGGCGCGGCCTGTGCCTCGAGTATTCCGATTTCGGCGCACGCATTCAAAAAATCCGCCGCGTCGCCGGCCCCCACCTCGCACGATTCGGCCAGCGTCTGGGATTGCGCGTCGCGGCTGGTGAGGATCGCTGCCATCTTCAAGTGGACTTGCCGGTGGGGAAGCGAGGCGAAATTCGGCCAGCGCTTGAGCCGGACCGGCTCGCGAGGATCCCATGCGCCGAGCGATTCGCCGGCTCCGGTGACCAGACCCACCAGCCACAGCAGCTCCTCCAGCGGGCGCGGCATGATGCCCGACTGCGCGAGGCGGGACCTGAACTCATGTTTGTCCTCCACGGCGACGACTCTCCCGTCGATGCGCCGCCGGTTGCGCAATAGCGCAACCAATTCATCGGTAGTCCGCGACGAATAGAAGACCCCCTTTGAAGGATCGGCTACCATG
>DATDGA010000001.1:0-1985 GCA_036522335.1 Burkholderiales bacterium | reverse complement strand
GCGCGAGCGGCGGAACGGGAGACGAGGACGAGGAGGCCTGCATTGCCGGAATCCAGGCGGCGGGGCTGACCGCGGACGCCGCGGGCTAGCCGGCTCAGGATTTTTCCGGCAGGTTGGCGGGATCGCCCGGAGGCAGCACGTCGCGGAATTCCGGGAAGCGTTTCCACTTCGGCACGGGCGGCGTGTGGCCCTCGCACGGCGCATAGACCGAAGTCTCGACGATGTGCATCTGGTGGATGTAACGCGGGCAGTTGGGGAAGATCGCCTCGGCGCGCACGCGCACGATGATCTGGGCGCCAGGAAATTCGGCGAGGAGGGGATCGTCCTCGTGCACGTCGGCCCGTCCATTCACCCGCAGGCGCTTGGGTTTCTCGAAGTCGATGAACAGCATGCCGACCTGGGGATTGACGAGAAGGTTGCCCAGGCTCTTGAACATGCCGTTGCCGTCGTAGCTGGGAAACGCGAGCGTCTGCGGATCGACGACGCGGACGAACCCGGGCACGCCGCCTTTGTAGGAGCAGTCGGGCCGGCCTTCGGCGTCGGCCGTGGCGAGAAAAAAGAGGGGCCGGCTCTCGATGAAGGCGCGATCCTCGTCGGTGAATTCGCCGCGGGCGAGGACCTCGACCAGCCGGTCGGCCAGCTTGCGCGTGCCGAAACGGTCCTGAAGCCGGCGCGAACCGTCGTGGTACATGGGCATGTCTTTCATGCGGATCTCCGTTGCGGTTCGGGGGAGGCCCGACGGGTCGGGCGGCTTGCGCGAAAGTCTAGCACCGCGTGCGGCGCCGGCGCCAGAACGGACGCGACGAACCCGGGCGTGCCGTCAGACCGCATTGTCCGCAGCCGCGCGCGGAGGCCACACAGCTATCGCCAGCGCGAGGAAGACCAGAAGAACTCCTCCCCACAGAAAACACTGAATGCGCGCCGTACCGAGCGACGAGCGTGCGAGTTCGAGCCACCCTTTGTGAAATATCCGATTCTCCTCGAGGCGGGCGCGTACCAGGTCGAGCGCCGGTTTTGCCTTCGGCTGCCCGGCAACGAGCGGCGCGAGCACTTCAGCGACGTAGTCCTTCTCCAACGGCGCAAATGCGCCAACCGTCTCCACGACATCCCGGTAACCCATGTAGACGAGAACGCTGCCGGCGAAGCCGGTGGCGGAGATGCCCGCGCCGACGATCGCGAGGACGAGTGCGCTTCTGCGCAAGAGCTTCCTGGCATCAGGCGCCGCTTTCGACGTATTCGACATCAGCGATCCAGTTGCGCTTCCTTCGCGCGAGGCGAGATTCTTCGCCTTCGCCATCGAAGTTTGACGACGCACGGCGAAGGAGCGATGGGTCGACGTCTTCGAACGCGTTGACGCTGACGACCGCGTAAAGATGGCCGTCGATCCGGCTGGTGACGACGGGCACTATGCCGCACCCGGCGCAGATGTGGAACTCCGCGGTCCGGGTACCGAACGCGTACCTGGATACGCGCGAGGGATCCTTGACCGCTACCTTCAGCGCACCGCCCGGATTGGAGGTCCATACGCCGCCATGCTTGGTGCAAAACGAGCAGTTGCAGGCGCGAGCCGGAATTTCAGTCGGATCGGGCTCCCAGGTGAGAGAGAAGGAGATGTTCCCGCAGTGACACTTACCGTGGATCAACAAGCGTGCGATCTCCATTGTTTGCGGCACCTGACGTTCGTTGTATCACGATGAGTTAGCATCGAGTGCCCGTCACTGCGGCGCTACTGGAATACGTGGAGCCCAGCGGCGGTCGCTTGCGGCCGTCCGCTGGGGCGCCCAGTTGGGCGGCACTAGTTCCATGGTTTGAGGACCATTAGGTAAAGAATGGTGACCACGACAAGTCCAACCCCCGCACCCATACCACGTCCAAGTATGGAGACCCGTCGATACGATGTAGACACAGGCCCCTCGGTATCGAACAATTTCCTCTGCTTGTGGAGAAGGGCTAGGGAAACTCCCAATATCACCAGCCCGACACCC